>NZ_JBICZB010000059.1:6411-51293 GCF_043201815.1 Kitasatospora sp. NPDC048296 | reverse complement strand
GAACAGTGATCTTGGCCGACACGGTTCTAGCAGGAGCTCCGTCCCATTTCAGGCGACTTGACGCAACCGCCCAAGGCTCTATCTACACGGCGTTGAGGCTAGCCCGGCCCGCGGCACCGCCCGGCACACCCCCCGACGACACCCACGGCACCGCCCGGCACACCCCCCACACCCGCGACACCGCCCGGCACACCCCCCGACACCCCCCGGGGTGCGCCCCACCGCCCCCACGGTGTACAGAGGAAAGGTGCCCCTCCGGCAGCGTGCCGAACAGCCGCGTCCTCGCGCCCGCCGCCGCGCCTGGCGGCCCGACCGCCGCGTGCTGACGGCGCTGTCGCTCGCGCTGATCATCCTGATCACCGTCGTCGACATCCTCTCCCCGCCGGAGATCCACCTCGGCCCGCTGCTGATCGTCGCCCCCGCCCTCACCGCCTCCTTCGCGGGTGCCCGCGCCACCGCCGGGGTCGCCCTGCTCGCCCTCGGCGCGCTCACCTTCATCGGCGCCGTCCGGGACGGCCTGACCAGCGCCAACATCGAGACCCAGCTCGGGGCACAGGTCGTCGTCTCGGCCCTGATCGTCGGCCTGCGGGTGCTGCGCGACCGGCACGAACGCGAGCTGGCCCGGGTCCGCTCGGTCTCCGAGGCCGCCCAACGGGTGCTGCTGCGCCCGCTGCCCGAACGGATCGGGCCGCTGCACCTGGCCTCCGTCTACCTGGCCGCCGAGGCCGAGGCACAGGTGGGCGGCGACCTGTACGCGGCCGCCCGCACCGCCACCGGCACCCGGCTGCTGGTCGGCGACGTGCGCGGCAAGGGCCTGTCCTCGCTCGGCGACGCCGCCCTGCTGCTCGGCGCCTTCCGCGCCGCCGCCCACCTGCACGCCGACCTGCCGGACCTCGCCGCCTACCTGGACGGCAGCGTCTGCTGGGACCTCGCCCAACTGGCCGAACAGTCGCGGCAGGCCCGGCTGGCCCGTGCGTCCCTGCGCCCGGGGGTCCACGAGGCCCCCGACGAGGGCGGCGAGTCCTTCATCACCGCCGTCCTGCTCGACATCCCCGACGACGGCTCGCCGGTCCGCCTGATCGACTGCGGCCACCCGCCGCCGCTGCTGCTGCGCCCCGAGGGCATCACCACCATCGTCGCCCCCCACCCGGCGCCGCCGCTCGGCCTCGGCGAGCTCACCCCGGTGGAATACGAGGTGGAGGCTTTCCCGTTCCGCCCCGGCGACCGGCTGCTGATCTACACCGACGGCGTGATCGAGGCCCGCGACGCCCAGCGCCGCTTCTACCCGCTCACCGACCGGGTCACCGACTGGCAGGCCGAACGCCCGGCCGCCCTGCTGCAGCGGTTGCGCCGCGACCTGCTCGCCCACGTCGGCGGGCGGCTGGACGACGACGCGGCGATGGTCGTGGTCGAGCGGCTGCCGTAGCCGCCGCCGTGCCCCCTGACCGCCCCTGGTCCGTACCGCCCGATCGTCCGGTCGGCTCCCTCCCCCAGCCGGTGACGCCCGGCCCGGGCGGCGCACCCTCCGACAAGTCGGCACCGTTCGCCATGACCTCCCCCACCGACGGCAAACGGGTCGTCAACTTCCCTCCCCAGCCCTTGTTGTCGTGACCTCGCCCTCACTACCGTCATCGGGCCCGCGCCGCTCGACCCCCAGGTGGCCGTGGGCAACTCCCGACGCACTGCCCCAGGTTCACCCCCAGACCGCAGGAGGCATCCCGTTGCGCGATCGCAGACTCGCCCTGCTGCTCGGCCCGGCGCTGCTCGGCCTCTCCCTCCTCTCCCCCTCCTCCTCCGCCGCGACCGGGGGCCCGGCCCTGCCCCAGGGCACCCAGAGCGACTCCGCGTACGCGGCGAGCCAGGCGGCCGACGCCGTCAGCAACGTCGAGGCCACCACCGCCCGGACGAGTTGTTTCCGGCCCGAGGTGCCGTACACCACCGACAGCGGCCCCGCCGAGGGCTACAGCGGCATGACGCCCTGCCCGGCGGGCGGCGCGACCACCGGTGAGGACACCGGCGCGGCGGGCCCGTACGCGTCCCAGGTCGGCAGCAACCCGGGGTACCCGGCGGCGACGCCGATGCTGGTCAAGGGGCACTCGGAGTCCGACCTGCGGGTCGACCCGACCAACCCGAGCCACCTGATCGGCGCCTCCAAGTGGGTGGCCGGCGCGGAGGGTTACAACCACCTGCTCGGCTTCTTCGAGTCCTTCGACGGCGGCCACAGCTGGCCGGTGCAGGGCCACATCCCCGGCTACGAGGGCTGGACCGACAACACCGACCCGGTCGGCGCCTTCGACACCTGGGGCAACTACTACTCACTGCTGCTGCCGTACCAGTTCGTCTACGACGCCGACGGCTCCCACGACTTCGTCCCCGGCACCGCCCAGGAGGCCAACCCGGCCGTCCCGTCCCAGGTCATCTCGGTCTCGGTGCGCCCGCACGGCGCCACCACCGCCACCCAGTGGCTGAGCACCCACGGCGGCCACCCGGACTACGTGGCGACCTACGACAGCATCGGCAACGGCCCCGACAAGCAGTGGATCGCGATCGACACCAACCCCAACAGCCCGCACCTAAACCGCATCTACGCCATGTGGGTGGACTTCCACAGCAAGACGGCGGTGCCGTACGTCGCGTACGCCGACGCCCGCCCGGACGGCACCCACACCGACTGGTCGACCCCGCAGGTGCTGCCCGAGCCGCCGAGCACCCCGCAGGGCGCCACCTACCTGCTGCCGCACGTCGCCCCGGACGGGACGGTGTACACCACCCTCACCAACTCCGACCCGGCGCACCGGTTCTGCTGCGACGCGATCGTCCTGGACGCCTCGCACGACGGCGGCCGGACCTGGTCCACGGTGTCCGGCCTGCCCGGCACCATCACCCCGCCGCCCGGCTCGTACGCCAACACCACGTTCCGCGACGGCATCGAGGACACCTTCACCCTTGGCAGCCGGCCGGTGAACGGCCACTACCCGCTGTACGTCGCGTACGAGGACTACGCCACCGGCGTGGTCAACGTCCTGCTGACCGCCTCCTACGACGGCGGCGCGAGCTGGAGCGACCCGGTCCGGGTCAACGACAACGCCGCCCCGGTGGACGAGTTCCAGCCCAACCTGACCACCGGCCCCGACGGCACGGTGAGCGTCGCCTTCTACGACCGGCGCCTCGCCTGCCCCGCCGCCGGCACCGCCGAGGCGCAGGCCGCCGGGCTCGCCCTGGACACCGCCAACCCCAAGCACCCCGGCGCGCCCTACGGCGCCACCGACTACTGCGTGGACACCAGCGTCCAGTTCTACGACCCGACGCTGAACCCGCTGGGCCACAACCTCCGGCTCAGCGCCCACTCCTTCGACCCGCAGCTCGACGCCCCGGTCGAGGGCTCCGACACCTTCATCGGCGACTACTTCGGCAACACCATCGGCGGCACCACGGACTACACGACCTCGGTGACCACCTACGACGACGGCACCAACCCGGCCCACCTGCAACAGCAGCAGGTCACGGCGGTGGCGGTCCCGCGCCACTGACCCGGCCCACTCGAACGGCCTGGCCCCCGGCGTCCGCCGCACCGGGGACCAGGCCTCGCCGCTTCCTACGGCTGGTACACGTACGGCGTGGTGGTGCTCAGCCGCGCGAAGCCGAGACGCTCCAGGATGGGGCGGCTCTGGTCGCTCGCGTCGACCTGGAGGTACTCGTAGCCGAGGTCGGCGGCGAGGCGGGCCCGGTGGGCCACCAGGGCGCGGTAGATGCCGCGGCCGCGCCAGCCGGGCACCGTGCCACCGCCCCACAGGCCCGCGAAGCCGGTGCCCGGGGTCAGCTCCATCCGGGCCGCGCTCACCGGCTGGTCGCCGGCCATCGCGAGGACCATGAGGACCGTCTCCGAGTTGTGCCGCAGGGAGTCCAGCATCTGCTCCCGCAGGCCGGGCCGGTCGGCGCCGAAGGCCTGCTCGTGGGCCGCCACCATGAGCTCCACCCCGGCCGGGTCGGTCACCGCCTCCAGCCGGACGCCCTCGGGCAGCACCGGCCCGGTCGGCAGGTCCGCGATCCGGGCGATCATCAGCGCCTCATCCGGCTCGGCTGTGAACCCGGCCGCCAGCAGCCGCTGCCCGAGGTCGGCGGGGCGGTCGTGGGCGTAGGTCTTCCACTCGAACTCCCGCCCCAGTGCGCTGAAGTAGCGCACCTGGGCGGCGATCACCGCGTCCGCCCCGGCCTCGTCCAGGCCGGACCAGACGACGCCGTTCCAGTCGTGCTCCCCGCCCACCTGGCGCACCACGGCTCCGTCGAGCTCGACGCGGACCCCCGGGCCGTCGGGCCGCGCGTTGCGCCGGATCCGGTCGTCAAACAGGGCGAGCACCTGATCATGATCCATCCGATCACTCCAGCACGGCCGGCCGGTGCGTGCCACCGGTTTTCCGTCCCGGCGTGTCGGCCCTCGGCCTGCGGATCAGCTCGCTCGGCGCCTCCGCGCCCATGATGGCGTCCAACAGCGCCCGCGCGGCCGCGAGTTCGTCCAGCTGCCGGGTGATCCGGGCTCGCTCCCGGGCCAGACCGTTCAGCAGCTCCGGGCAGGTCGGACCGGGGCGGCGGCGCCCCGGCAGCGGCAGGCCCGGGAGGATCTCGGCGATCACGGCGCTGTTGAGGCCGGCCGCGAGCAGGGTGCGGATGCCGTGGACGGTGTCCACGTCCCGCTCGCCGTACTCGCGATAGCCGCTCGGACGGCGCTCGGGGGTGAGCAGCCCCTGCTCCTCGTAGTAGCGCAGGGCGCGCGGGGTGGCCCCCGTCCGCCGGGCGAGCTCTCCGATCCGCATCGCGGCACCTCCCTTCGACCGTCCGACGGCCTTGACTCTGCCGCCGGCGTGAAGGTCTAGCGTAACCGCCGTGCCGAACGAACGATCTTCCTCAATCTCCCCTGCCCGCACCGCGGTTGCCGTCCTCGGCCTGGGCCCGATGGGCCGGGCGCTGGCCGAGGCGCTGCTGGCCGCCGGCCATTCCGTCACCGTCTGGAACCGCACCCCGGGCCGGGACACCGAACTGCTCGCCCTCGGCGCGCGACCGGCCGCGAGCGCCGCCGGGGCCGTCGCGGACGCCCCGCTCGTCCTGCTCTGCGTCCGCGACCAGCCGGCCGGCCGGACCGTACTGGATGCCGCCGGGCAGGCGCTGCGCGGCCGCACCGTCGTCAACGCCACCTCGATCGCACCGGAGGACGCCCGGGCCAACGCCACCGACGCCGGGGCCCGGGGCTTCCGGCTCCTCGACGCCGCGATCCTCACCCCCACCCCGACCATCGGCCGCCCGGAGGGCACCGTCCTGCTCAGCGGCGCCCCGGAGGCCTTCGCCGCCCACGAGGCGACGCTCCGGGCCCTGGGCACCGTACGCCACGTGGGCGCGGACCCGGGGCGGGCGGCGGCCTTCGACGCGGCGCTGCTGGACCTGTTCTGGACCACCGTGCACGGCTGCCTCCACGCCCTGGCACTGGCCCGCGCCGAGGGCATCAGCGGCGCCGAACTCGCCCCGTACGCCCAGGGGTTGCCACGCCTGCTGCCGCCGCTGATCGAGGACTTCGCCCGGCGCGCGGACGACCGCCACCACCCGGGCGACCGCAGCAACGTGGCCTCCGCCGCGGCCGGGCTGGAGCACGTCGCCCACACCGCCCGCACCCGCGGCCTGGACACCTCCGTCCTGGACGCCGCACTCGCACTCACCCGGCGGGCGGTGACGGCGGGGCACGGCGCGGACGGGGTGTCGGCCCTGGTCGAGTTGCTCGGCCGCTAACTGTCGGACACGGCCCCGCCGTTCACGCTCCAGGTGCCCTACTGCGCCAGGTACCCGCCGTCGACCGGCAGCACCGCCCCGGTGATGAAGGAAGCGTCGTCCGAGGCGAGGAAGAGGACAGCGGCCGCGACCTCGGCCGGGTCGCCGAGCCGCCCCATCGGGTGCAGCTTCTCGATCGCCTCCAGGTACTCGGGCCCGCCGGGCTCGTCCCGCAACCGGGCCACCCGCTCGGTGGAGATGGTGCCGGGGGCGACGGCGTTGACCCTGATCCCGCGGTCGGCCCACTCGACGGCGAGGTGCTTGGTCAGCCCGGAGGCGACGAACTTGGCGGGCCCGTACACCGCCTGGCCGCGCTGGCCGGCCTCGCCGGAGATCGAGGACAGGCACACGATCGAGCCGCCGGGCCGCTCCTGCGCGGTCATCGCCCGGATCGCGTACTTGCAGGTGAGGAACATGCCCCGGCCGTCGACGGCCATCACCTGGTCCCAGTCCTCGGCGGTGGCCTCGGTGATCTCCATCAGCGGGATCACCCCGGCGTTGGCCACCAGCACGTCCAGCCGCCCGTACCGCTCGACGGCCGCGTCGACCATCCGCCGGGCGTCCCCGTCCCGGGACACGTCGCCCACCACCGTGCTGACGGCGCCCGGCAGTTGCTCCGCCAGCCGGCGCAGCCCCTCGGCGTCCACATCGGTGGCGACCACCGACGCGCCCTCCCGCACGAACCGCTCGGCCACGGCCCTGCCGATGCCACTGGCCGCCCCGGTCACCACGCACGAGCGCCCGGCCAGCCGCCCCGCCGCGTTCAGAGTCACCATGGGCGGGACTCTACCGAGCAAGGGGCCGGAAACCGGGCTTCCACAACGATCCCGTGTTCGGTCAGACCGTGAGGACGATCTTGCCGCGCAGGTGCCCGCGCTCGCTGACCCGCTGCGCCTCGGCCGCCTCCGCCAGCGGGAACACCCGGTGCAACGGCAGCCGCAGGGTGCCCGCCTCGTGCAGGGCGAGCGCGGCGGCGTAGCCGCGCCGGTGGTAGGACTCGACGCCCTCGGCGCCGCCGGAGAAGCGGATGCCGTGTTCCTGCGCGCCCGGGATGTCGGCGATCGTCAGCACCCGGTCCGCACTGCCCGTCAGCTCGACCGACAGCGGCAGCACCCCGCCCCGCCCGGCCGCGTCCAGCGCCCGGTCCACCCCGCCCGGGGCGGCCGCCCGCACCCGCTCGGCCAGGCCCTCGCCGTACGTCACCGGGATCGCGCCCAGCTCGCGCAGATGGGCGTGGTTGGCCTCGCTCGCGGTGCCGACCACGGTGATCCCGCGCTCCCGGGCGAACTGCAGCAGCAGAGTGCCGACCCCGCCCGCTGCGCCGTGCACCAGCAGCGTCTGGCCGGCCCGCACGCCGAGCAGGCCGAGGACGCGCTCGGAGGTCTCGGCGGCCACCGGGATCGCTGCGGCCTCCTCCCAGCCGAGCGTGGCGGGCTTGGCCACCAGCTGGTCCGCGGCCACCAGCGCGTGCTCGGCGTAGCCGCCGCCCATCAGGGCGCCGAACACCTCGTCGCCGGGCGCGAAGCCGGTCACCTCGGCGCCGACCGCCTCCACCACGCCGGACAGCTCGTAGCCGGGCACGGCGGGGAAGGTGACCGGGAAGAACCCGGCCAGCTCACCGCTGCGCACCTTGTGGTCCAGCGGGTTGACGCCCACCGCGCGGACCGCGACCCGCACCTGGCCGGGGCCGGGGGCGGGCAGTTCGATGTCGATCGAGCGCAGCACGTCCGCGCCGCCGTACTGCGGGAAGGCAATCGCCTTGGTCATGGAAGATCCTTGAGGTTTCGGTGAGTTGAATGCTTCCGGCAGCTCCATCCTGCGGCGGGGGCAGCGGACGCCCGGCCAGCCGTTCGGACAGTTCGACCTGGCCGAACGGACGGGCGGCCGGCATCGGCTCCCGGACTAGGCTGGACGGCATGGACGAGACGTGGCAGGAACACTGGGGCCGCCCCGAGGACGCGCTGGCGCGGGCCGTCGAGGTGCTGCGCGCACCCCGGCCGGATGTCATGCTGCGACTGTCTGAGGTAATCGCCACCCTGGTCCCACACGCGGCGATCGCGCACCTCAGCGGCATCTGCACCTACTCGCCCACCCACAGCTACGGCCCGCCCGAGCTGACCGAGGGCATCAGCGGCCTGGAGCTGGCCCAGCTGGCCGACCGCGCGGCCGCGACGACCGCGACCGGCAACCCCTGGCAGGGCGAGGCCGAACTCGCGGGCCGCAGCCGGCCGGTGGTGGTGGTCTCGGCGGCGCCGGGCGACGGCAAGGGCGCGGTCCTGGTCCTCGTCCGGGCGAGGGACGAGCCGGTGGCCCCGGGCGCGCTCGCCGTCCTCCAGCAGCTGTGCGATCTGGTGATCACCCACTCCGACCACCGCGCCACCGACGCCGACCCCGGCCGCGCGGCGGTCTCCCGCGCCGCCGCCAACGCCCGCGCCCGCGCCATCGCCGAGTTCACCGGCACCCACAGCGCCGCGCTGAGCGCGATCCTGGCACCGCTGCGCTCGGCCGACCTGGACGACGCGGCCGCCCGCCGCGCCGCCGCCGAGCTGGCCGTCACCGCCCTGCTCGACCTGCGCCGGGGCGCCGACCTGGACCGCACGCTCAGCGAGGAGCCCGCCGACGCCGCCTTCGCCCGGCTCGCCCGCGAACTGCGCCCGCTGCTGCGGCACACCCGGGTCCGGCTCGACCTCGCTCCGCCGTCGGACGCCACCCGGTCCGTCCCGGCGGACACCGCGCACACCGCGCGCGACGCCGTCCGGGCCGCCGTCCTGCTGATGCTGGAACAGGACAAACCGACCCGACTGCACGTGAGTTGGCAGTTCACGGTCGGCGGTTCGCTGCGCGCCGTGGTCCGCGACGACGGCCTCGGCCTACTCGCCACCGACGCCCTGACCGTCCACCGCACCGCCGACCGGATCGCCGCCCTCGGCGGCCACCACACCGTCGAGGCCGTCCCCGGCTGGGGCACCACCGTCACCGTCGACCTGCCGCTCGCCCTGCCCTCGCCCACGGTGGCCACCGACCCGCTGGACGGGCTCCAGCCGCGCGAGCTGGAGGTCCTCGACCAGCTGGCCCAGGGCCGCCGCAACCGGGACATCGCCGCCGCACTGCACATCAGCGAGTCCACGGTGAAGTTCCATGTGGCCAACATCCTGGCCAAGTTGGGCGTCGCCTCCCGCGGCGAGGCGGCCGCCCTCGCCCACCGGGCGGGCCTGCCGGGGGCGCCGCGGCTGCACGTGGCGTCGTGAAGCTCTTGGGCCACCCCGGAATCTGATAGATCAGACGGCATGACCGACCAGCCGCCGCCCACCGCCTGGGACCCCGCCGCCCCCGGCGTACTCCGCCTGCCCTCCGGCCGCCTGCTGCGCGGCCGCGGCCTGAGCAACCCCCTGCCGCCCGGCCCCCGACCCACCTTCGGTGTCTACCTGCTGGGCCGCCCGCCCAAGGCCCTCGACTGGCAGACCCGCTGGGTCCGCTGGCCCGACTTCCGGCTGCCCTCCGACCGCGCCGACGCGGCCGCCGCCTTCCGCGAGGCCTGGTCACGCTGCGCCGTCGACCGCGTCGAACTCGCCTGCGCCGGCGGCCGCGGCCGCACCGGCACCGCGCTCGCCTGCATCGCCATCCTCGACGGCGTCCCGGCAGCGGAGGCCGTCGCGTACGTCCGGGAGCACTACAGCCCGCACGCGGTGGAGACGCCCTGGCAACGCAAGTTCGTCGAGCGCTGGAGCGGCTGACCCGGGTTCGCTCACGCCTCCCGGACGAGCGAGTCCCCCGTCATCGTGAAGCGCAGCTCCGCCCCCGTCTCCTCCGGCCGCCACCCGGCGGCCAGGCCCGAGCGGACGAGGTCGGCAGTGAGCGCCGGGGTGACGGGTTCCAGCTGGAACACCTCGGCGATCCGCTCGGGCGGGGCCGTCAGCAGCACCCCGTAGTGCAGCCACGGGTCGTCGAAGCGCCGGGTCACGACGAGAGGCCGGAACGGCCCGCCCTCGCCGTCGAGCCAGACGCGCACGACCACGTGTTCGCCGTCGCGGAAGCGGACCACCCAGCGGTAGTCACGGCCGTCGACGCGGATGCTGCGCGGTGTCCTCTGTGCCACCCCGCGACGATACGCCCCCGGCCCCGGGGACCAGCAGGGCGCGGTCCCGCCAGCCGCGCTCGAACTGGCGGGTCATGCCCGGGTAGACGACGTAGTGGCGGAACGGTGCGATGAGGTCCATGTAGCGGCGGCCGAGCCAGCCGTTGGGCTTGACCAGGACGGCCATCCGCAGCTCGTGGCCGCCCCCGGCGAGGGGGACCCAGCCGAGGTGCATCAGGCCGTGGACGGTGCGGTTGGCGATCTCGGCGACGTACTCGGTGTTGGTGCGGTACACCGGGGTGAGTGGCGAGCCGACGGGGTCGACGGTGTCGCGGAGGTCCTGCGGCAGGCGCTCGCGCAGGGATGGGACGCGGCTGCCGAGGCCGGTGGCGGGGTCGTCCCAGCCGAGGAGGGCGCCGAGTTTCCAGCGGACGGCGAAGAGGATGCGGGCCGGGAGGTCCTGGGCGGAGGGTCCGCGGTCGGCGCGGACGGCGGCGAGCACCAGGGGGAAGTCGTCCGGGCCTGCGCCCGGGGTGCGGTAGGACCAGACGTCCTCGATCCGGAAGTCCCCGGCGAACTCGTGGATCCGCCAGGGCTGTCGGGCGTGTGCTGCACGTGGAAGCCGCATGATGGCCACCCCCTTCACCGGACGAGGCTAGACCTCCTTATCCGGTCACCGCTCCCAGGGCTGCTCGGCCGCCCACTCCTCCACCGTCTGCCAGCGGATTCCCGGGTGGGCGGCGTGCAGGGCCGCGGTGTCGACGTCGAGGCCGGGCTCCTGGAAGTAGCGGAACATCGCGGCCAGGTCCTCGGAGTAGGTCTCGACGACGGCGAGCGGCACCTCCTCGCAGCGGATCGGGCGGCCGCTCGCGGCGGCGATGGCGGCGGCGATCTGCTCGCCGGTGCACCACTGGGAGGCGATGTCGATGCGTCGGCCGGTGTAGGCCTCGGGGTGGGTGAGGACGTGGGCGGCGAAGGCACCGATGGTCTCGGCGGCGATCACCGGGAGGGGGACTCCGGGCGGCATGGGGAGGTGGTAGACGCCCTCGCGGAGGGACTGGAGGGTCCAGTCGTTGGCGTAGTTGTCGAGGAAGGCCGCCGGGCCGATGACGGTCCAGGGCAGGTCCAGGCCGGCGAGGTGCTGTTCGATGCGCTGCTTGGTGTCGAAGTGCGGGATGCCGGTGGAGCGGTCGGCGTTGGTGGCGGAGGTGAAGACCACGTGCCGTACGCCGGCGGCGGCCGCCGCGTCGAGCAGGGCGATGCCCTGGCGGACCTCGGTGTCGAGCTCCGTCCCGAACGGGGTGGACATCGCGAACAGCGCGCCCGCGCCGTCAAGGGCGGCGGCCAGCGAGGCCGGGTCGTCGAAGTCGGCGCGCACCAGGTCGGCGCCGAGGGCGGAGAGTTCACGGGCGGCCGGGGAGTCGACGGCACGGGTCAGCGCCCGGACGGGACGGCCCGCGCGCAGCAGTGCGCGGGCGGTGGCTCCGCCCTGGGCGCCGGTGGCACCCGTGACGGCGACAGGAAGCTCAGTTATCTGCGTCATGCAGATAAAAATAGAGAGGGACGCCTGCGTCGCGCAACTATTTATCGGGAACCCGGCTACCCTTCCCCCCATGACCACCCGCGACGAACTGATGGCGCAGCTGTGGCCGGTCTCGCGCCGCTACCTGGCCTCCTACGTGCTGTTCAACCAGGCCGTCGCCGACCACCTCGGCATGCACCCGACCGACGTCCAGTGCCTGAACCTGCTCACCCTGGAGGACGGACCGGTCACCACCGGACGGATCGCCGAGCTGACCGGCCTCACCAGCGGCTCGGCGACCCGGCTGGTCGACCGGCTGGAGAAGGCGGGCCTGGTGGCCCGGCAGCGGGACGAGGCGGACCGCCGCCGGGTGCTGGTGGCCGTCCTCCCCGAGGCGCTGGAGCGCTTCGGGGAGGTGTGGCGCGCCCTCAGCACCGGCTGGGTGGCGATCTTCGCCGAGGACAGCGAGGACGAACTCGCCTTCCTGCTCAAGCACATGAACCGCACGGTGGACCTCAGCCACCGGCAGATCGCCCGCCTCGCCGACAAGGACCTCTAGGTCTTCCGCAGTTCCGGCGCCGGAACCCCGATCAGCAGCCGCCGCACCGCGTCCCACGCCGTCCGCAGCGCGGCCGCGCAGGCCCGGGAGTCCGAGCCGAGCAGCCGCAGCCAGGCGCCGCCGTCCTGCGGCAGCACGCTGACCCCGTACAGCAGGCCGCGGTCGGCCAGCGCCTCGTGCAGCACGTCCGCGATCCGCGCCGCCGGGGCGAGCGGGCTGAGCACGTACAGGCTGGACATCACATCGTGCCCGCCGAGCACGGCCGGACCGGCGACGCCGCCGCCCGCGGGCTCCAGCCGCACCGTGTCCAGGGCCACCAACTCCCCGTCCGGCCGCCGCACTTCGAGGTCCGACGCGAACACCTGGTAGGCGTTCCGCTCGCCCCGGGCGAGCCGGCCGGCAAGCAGGCTCTCCCCGGCGACGACGGTCGCACCGGCGTCCACGGTCAGCACCGTCCGCTGGTAGAACCGCGAGTCGACGAAGGGGATCACCGGCTCGGGCAGGTACTCGACGTAGGAGCCCGGCCCGGCCGAGAGGTTGACGAGCTGGGTCGCGTAGTCGTGCTCCATCCGGTAGACCTTGGTGGCCGCCTGGGTGGTCAGGTGCACCGCCGTGTCGGCGCCGCAGCGGATGTCCGTGCGCAGCCGGTCGGCCTGCAGGATGCCGCCGCCGGTGGACATCAGGAAGGTGACGGCGAGGTCCGGGCGGGCCGGGTCGAAGTAGAGCGGGCGCATGATCTGCAGCGGCGACTTCTGGTAGTGGCCGGTGAGTTCGGTGCGTCCGCCGATCCGCTCGAAGGTCAGCTCCAGCAGCCCGACCTTGCCGGGGCGCCCGACCGCGAGGGTGTCGGGCGTCCCGGCGTGCCGGCGGACCTCGTACGGGACACGGGCCGGCTCGTAGTGGCGGGGGTCGAGCCGGGGCACCGGCCCCTGCGGGGGCGCCGACCCCTCCGCCAGGACGGTCACGCCGGGACCTTCCGGAAGGTCTCCAGGAAGCTCGCGATCTCCTCCAGGCCCTCCCCCGTCAGGCAGTTGGTGAGCACCACCGGCCCGCCCTCCCGGACCCGCCGGGCGTCGGACTCCATGATGCCGAGGTCGGCGCGGACGTACTGGGCGATGTCGATCTTGTTGATGACCAGCAGCTCCGACTCGGTGATGCCCGGGCCGCGCTTGCGGGGCATCTTCTCGCCCTCGGCGGTGTCCAGGACGAACAGGAAGAGGTCGACCAGCACCGGGCTGAAGGTCAGGGTCAGGTTGTCGCCGCCGGACTCGTACAACAGGGTGTCGACGTCCGGGAAGCGCTCCAGCATCTCGGCCCCGGCCGCCAGGTTCATCGTCGGGTCGTCCCGTACGGCGGTGTGTGGGCAGGCGCCGGTCTCCACGCCGACCACCCGCTCCGGGTCGAGCACCCCGGCGAGGGTGCGGCGCACGTGCTGGGCGTCCTCCTGGGTGTAGATGTCGTTGGTGATGACCGCCGGGCGGTGGCCGCGCGCGATCAGCACCGGGACGAGCGCCTCGATCAGCGCCGTCTTGCCGGAGCCGACCGGGCCGCCGACGCCCACCCGGAGCACGTTCTCGGTCATGCTGTCTGGTCTCCTCTGCTTGCTTGTGTACGAAGGGGGTTCAGCTCGCGAACAGCCGGGCCTCGGCCCGCTCGTGCCGCCCGGACATCGCGTCCGCGACCGGCACGCAGCCGCCGAGGTCGGCCGGCTCCCGCACCAGGGCGGCCGCCACCACCTCCCGGATCACCGGCGCCACGGCCCGCAGCACCACCTGCGCCTTGCGGTGGTCGGTCAGCCGCAGCCGCAACGCGGCGCCGACGAAGCTGGTGCAGAAGGCGAACAGGTCGCCGGCGACAGCCTGTTCGACGGGGACGGCGGCCGAGGCGTAGACGACCCCGGCCGCCACCGCCTGGCAGCCGGGGGCCCGCTTGGCGGCCACCAGTTCGGCGTACCGCTCCAGCGGCTCGCCGCCCACCGACTCCCGGGCGATGTCCAGGAGTTGGCGCCCGGTACGGGTGGCGGCCAGCCGCAGCTCGCGGTTGAGCTTGGTGGCGTGCAGCCGCTGGTCGGTCTCGGCCAGCAGCGGCCAGTCCCCGGCCGAGGCGGCCCGGTGGGCCAGCGCCAGTGCCGTGGCGTCGGACGGTCCGACGCTGTGCCGCAGCAGGTCGGCGAGCAGCTCGGGCATGGTGTCCGGGGTGACGGCCTTGGCCTGGGCGTAGCCCTCCAGTCCGTGCGAGAGGGTGTAGAAGCCGCTGGGGAAGGCGGAGTCGGTCAGCTGGAGGCTGACCAGCAGGGCGTCCAGTCCGTTGCCCGAGAACGGGACCGGGACCGACTCCGAGACCGACTCCGAGACCGACTCCGGGTCCGAGCGCGAGCCCGAGGTGATGCTCATGCGAGGTAGAACAGGTGGTTGAGCGGCAGCTCACGGGCGGGCTCGATGGTGGCCGGTTCGCCGTCCAGGGTGACCTTGTACGTCTCCGGGTCGACCGCGATCTTCGGCAGCGCGTCGTTGCGCACCATGTGCTGCTTGCCCACCGAGCGACACCTCCGCACCGGCAACACCCGGCTGTCCAGCCCGAGTTGGGCCGGGACCCCGAGGTCCACGGCGGCCTGGGACATGAACGAGACCCGGGTGGCCTGCTTGGCCCGCCCGTACGCGCCGAACATCGGGCGGTAGTAGACCGGCTGCGGGGTGGGCAGCGAGGCGTTCGGGTCGCCCATCAGGGCCCAGTTGATCACGCCGCCCTTGATGACCATCTTGGGCTTGGCGGCGAAGGAGTTGATCGGCCAGAGCACGATGTCGGCCAGCTTGCCGGGCTCCAGCGAGCCGATGTGGTCGGCGGTGCCGGAGGCGACGGCCGGGTTGACGGTGAGCTTGGCGAGGTAGCGCAGGACGCGGAAGTTGTCGTTGCGCTCGGTGTCGCCGGCCAGCTTGCCGCGCTGCTCCTTGCAGTGGTGGGCGGTCTGGAAGGCGCGGGTGAAGGACTCCCCGATCCGGCCCATGGCCTGCGAGTCGGAGGAGAAGATCGAGATCACGCCCTCGTCGTGCAGCACGGTCTCGGCGGCGATGGTCTCGGCGCGCACCCGGGAGTCGGCGAAGGAGACGTCCTCGGGGATGTCGTGGCTGAGGTGGTGGCAGACCATCACCATGTCCAGCAGCTCGTCCACCGAGTTGACGGTGTAGGGCAGCGTCGGGTTGGTGGAGGACGGCAGCACGTTGGGCTCGCCGGCGATCCGCATGATGTCGGGGGCGTGGCCGCCGCCCGCGCCCTCGGTGTGGAAGGTGTGGATGGTGCGGCCGTCGATCGCGGAGAGGGTGTCCTCGAAGTAGCCGGACTCGTTCAGGGTGTCGGTGTGGATGGCCACCTGCACGTCGTACTCGTCGGCGACGCCCAGCGCGCTGTCGATCGCGGCCGGGGTGCTGCCCCAGTCCTCGTGCACCTTCAGGCCGCACACGCCCGCCTCGACCTGCTCGCGCAGCGCGCCCGGCAGCGAGCCGTTGCCCTTGCCGAGCAGACCGACGTTGACCGGGAGGTCCTCGACCGCCTGGTACATCCGCCCGATGTTCCACGGGCCGGGGGTGCAGGTGGTGCCGTTGGTGCCGTCGGACGGGCCGGTGCCGCCGCCGATCAGGGTGGTGATGCCGTTGCTCAGCGCCTCCTGGACCTGCTGCGGGGCGATGAAGTGGATGTGGGTGTCGATGCCGCCGGCGGTGGCGATCAGGTGCTCGCCGGAGATCACCTCGGTGCCGGGGCCGATCACCAGCCGGGGGTGCACCCCGCTCTGGGTGTGCGGGTTGCCGGCCTTGCCGACGGCGGTGATGAAGCCGTCCTTGACGCCGATGTCGCCCTTGACGACGCCGAGCACCGGGTCCATGACGATCACGTTGGTGATGACCAGGTCGAGCGCGCCCTGCACGGAGGTGGCGGCCGGGTCCTGGGCCATGCCGTCGCGGATGCCCTTGCCGCCGCCGTAGACGGCCTCGTCGCCGTAATGGCCCTGGTTGTGGTCCTGCTCGATCTCGACCACCAGGTTGGTGTCGGCGAGGTGGAAGCGGTCGCCGACGGTGGGGCCGAAGAGGTCGGTGTACTGCTTGCGGGACAGGATGGCCATCAGCGGTCGCCTTCCTTGCGGTTCGCGCGGTTCTCGGTGCTCTCGTGGTTCTCGGTGCTCGCGCGGTTCTCGTGGTTCTCTCGGTCCTCGCGGCTGTCGGCGTGGAAGTCCGCGCGGGGGTGGTCTTCCTTGAGGTCGAGGTTGGTGCCCTTGAAGCCGAGGGCGATCGCCCGGTCGATGGCGCGGGCGCGGGTGGCGGGCGCGGTGGTGCCGCCGTCCACGAGGTTGCTGAAGCCGACCAGACGGCGGTGGCCGCCGAACTCGGCGAGCGTGACGTCCTTGGTGTCACCGGGCTCGAAGCGGACGGCGGTGCCCGCCGGGATGTCGAGGTGCTTGCCGAAGGCCGCGTTGCGGTCGAAGTCGAGGGCGCGGTTGGCCTCGAAGAAGTGGTAGTGGGAACCGACCTGGATCGCCCGGTCGCCCGTGTTGCTGACCGTGATGACGGCCTTCGCGCGGCCGGCGTTGATCTCCACCGGGTCGTCGCCGTACAGGTATGTGGCGCCACCAGACATGGCTGGCCTTCCTCTCTGCCGGTTCAGTGGGGGGTGTGTGCGGGGGTGTGTGCGGGGGTGCGGGGGTGTTGGTGCGTGTGCCCGTGGCCGTGGGAGTGCGCCTCCCCCGGCCCGTGGCTGTGGGCGTAGCCGTGCCCGTGCTCGGCATCGAGGCCGGCCGCGATGCCGTCCTCGCCGTGGCCGAGCAGGTGCAGCGCCGCCGCCGTCCGGGCCGCGACGACCCCGGCGATCGCGGACGGCCGCAGCAGCGGCCCGCCGTCCCGTACGCCGGGCAGGGCGGTGCGCAGCGCCGGACCGAAGGAGGCCGGGACGGCCGTCACCTCGGCCGCCCCGAGCAGGCGGCAGCGCTCGGCGCCCTCGGCGGGGTCCGGGTCGCCGCCCGCGAGGGCCACCTCGACCCAGCGGTGGCGCCCGTACTGGCGGACCAGGCGGGCGATCCGGAACAGTTCGGCGTCCTCGAAGGGGCCGGCCGCCGGGGCGGTGACCAGGACGGCGCCCTCGCCGACGGCTCCGGCCGCGGCGCGCAGCCAGCCGATCAGGTGCTCGGCGGCGCCGAAGGGGGCGGTGAGCGCGAGGCGTCCCCGGCCCTGGTCGGCCGCCAGCCAGCGCAGGGCGCGGGCGGTGTCGGCGACCAGCCTGGGGTCGCGTCCGAGCGTCATCGGCACGACGCACACCGGTCCGTCGGTGGCCGCCAGCGCCGACCGTACGGCCTCGGCGAGTGGTCGGCCCGCGGCGGCGACGGCGTGCACGGTGGGCCCCTTCGCCGTGGATCGGCGCTCCACCAGGGCGGCCAGGTCGCGGCCGTCGTCGCTCTCGTGGCCGCCGGCCAGCACGACGGTGGCGGGCCCGATCCCGGCGGCCTGTCGTGCGGTCATGGCTCAGGCACCCACCGGGTCGTGACAGGAGACCAGCTTGGTGCCGTCCAGGAACGCCGCCTCGACCTGGAGCAGCGGCAGCATCTCGCGCACGCCGGGCATGACGTCCGCGCCGCTGACGACCTGCTTGCCGATCTCCATGCACTCGGCGACGGTGCGGCCGTCCCGGGCGCCCTCCATGATCGCCTCGCTGATCAGCGCGCAGGCCTCGCTGTAGTTGAGCTTGACGCCGCGGTCGCGGCGTTTACGGGCCAGATCGGCCACGACGTAGATGTAGAGCTTGTCCATCTCACGCGGGGAGAGATTCACGGGAATCACTCGTCCTTTCCGAGAATCCGATGAAATGCAAGGGAGTTGGACGACGGAGAACCGGGTTCGGCGCCACCGCGCTCAGACCCGACGCAGCCGGGGAATCGCCGGTACCGCTGCCAGGAAAAGCATGGTGGTCAGGACGAACGGCCAGGTGAAGGCGTGGCCGCCGAAGGGCGCGGAGATCGCGCCGAGCGCCGGGGTCAGCACGGTCGCGGCGGCCGCGCCGAGTACGGCGTAGGCCGCGCTCCAGCCGTCGGGCGCGACGAACACCCTGCACAGCGCGAGCGCCACCAGCACGCCGCTGCAGCCGAGCAGCCCCTGCCCGACGGCCTCGGCCGGCGCGCCGAACGCCCAGGCGGTGAGCAGCCCGGTGGCGCTGCCGGCACAGGCCATCAGCCCGGCCGGCCGGCCGGCGACGAACAGTGCGGTGACGAAGAAGAGTCCGCACACGGCGGACGGCATGAAATCGACCTGGGCGACACCGCGCAGGACTTCGACGACTAACTTGACGGATATCGGACGGGCAACCCCGGCGGCGCCTTCGGAGGTTTCACCGAAGACACCTTCCCCACCCTTTTGTTGAGCCATGCAGCGCACCAATTCCCGGTACGGCCGAGGGGGCTCGGGAGATTGCTCGGGAGCCCGTTCGGCGATTCGTTGGGAACCGTACTCCTGCGGATTGCCGATCGGGATAGGCGCATGGCGTTACGCCAAATCAACCGTGAGTGACCGGCGAGCCGCTGAGCTGCAACATTCTGTTGAAGATTCACCCCCGGCGAGTGGTTGGAGGGGGCAATTCTTTGCGAAGTTTTACTTGCCGGTAACGGACGCCGGAATGTGCCCATGCCAACCAATCCGCGACAAATTCCCCCCACCCCGGCAATACGGACACCCCAAGCTGTGGGAACCCTGTGAAACGGGATGCCGATGTGACGGAAACGTGTTCGATGCGGGATGCACTCGCGCCGGATTCCGTCAGTCGACCGCACGCGCCCGCGTGCCGAGCTTCCGGAGCAGGAACCGCTCCGATGAATCCAGCTCGAAGTCGGGCACCGCCAGATGGCCCCCGGGATTGGCGTGCAGCGTCCGCTCCGCCGATCCCAGCGCGCCGTACACCGCCAACGCGCTCTCGCGCGGCACGAGTTCGTCGTCCCACTGCAGCACGAACCGCACCGGCACCCCGACCCGCCGCGCCGCCTCCAACTGGGACGCGTGCCCGGTCAGCCCGAACACCGCCACGGCGATGCGGGGTTCGGCCGCGACCAGCGGGATACCGATCACGCTGCCCAGCGACAACCCCCAGTAGCCGACCGGGCCGAGACCGCCGCCGGCCTTGTCCAGCGCGTCCAGCACCGCCCGCCACTCGGGCACGGCCCGCTCCGCGAGCGCCGCCGAGTGCCGCGCCACCCACGCGCTGATCGGCCGCCCGGCCGCCAGCAACTCCCCGGTCTCCGTGGCGAATCGCTCGTCCTGCGCGGTGCGCTCCCGCTCACCGTGCCCGGGCGCGTCCAGCGACACCGCCGCCCACCCGTACCGCGTCACGCATCTGTGAGCCCGCTCCACCACGCCCGGCCCCAGCTTGTGCTTCCCGCCGCCGTGTCCCAGCAGCACCAGCGGCCTGGCGCCGAGGGCGGATCCGTCCGGCTGCCAGAGCACGCCGGGTACGCCGTCGAGGGTGAAGCGGTGCTGCGTGACGCCGTTCGAGGAGGTGTGAGAGGTGAGGTGCATCCCCTCATGATGGTGCCCGACAGACGTTCGAGTCCTGCCATTTCACCGCCCTGGCCAATAGTCACCACGCGGTCGGCGCATCGGGGGCCAGGGCGGGGAAGTCTGCTTCGGGCCTCGCCTTCGGGCCTCGCCTTCGGGCCCCGTCAGCGGACCACGTCGAAGACCTGCTTCTGCAGGCCGTTGCTGTAGACCGCGTGCTCGACCAGCTTCAGCTTCTGGGTGTCCTTGTCCGTGCTGCTGAACAGGCGCTTGCCGGCGCCGAGCAGCAGCGGGTAGACGAGCAGGTGGTAGCGGTCGATCAGGCCCGCGTCCGAGAGGGCCTGGTTCAAGGTGGCACTGCCGTGGACGATGATCGGGCCGCCCTCGGTCTCCTTCAGGGCGGCGACCTCGTCCAGCGAGCGCAGGATGGTGGTCTCACCCCAGTTGGAGACCAGGGCGTCGTCGGTGAGGGTGGTGGAGACGACGTACTTCGGCATCGTCTTGTAGCGGGCGAACTCCGCCATGTCCGGCCACACCGGGCTGAACGCCTCGTAGCTGACGCGGCCCATCAGGATCGCGGTGGCCTCCTGCTGCTCCCGCTCCTTGATCTCGTAGGCCTCGGGGACGAACTCGACGTCCTTGAAGGTCCAGCCGGAGTTGCGGTAGCCGGGTTCGCCGCCGGGGCCCTCGACGACGCCGTCGAGCGAGATGAAGGCGGTGCTGATCAGGGTGCGCATGAGTGGTTCCTCGGTTCTCGTGTGTCTACCGGTGTACGTGTTCGGGGCTCAGCCGAGGAGCCCGGCCAGCCACTGCTGCCAGGAAACGTCGATGCCCTCCGGCGCCGGACCGAACAGGTGATGGAACATCAGGACCATGCCACCGCCGTGGTGGAAGGTGTGGATCGCGTCGGCGGAGCGGACCTCGAAACGCTCGTCGTCCGCCCAGACCACCTCGCCGTCCAGCGGCGGCAGGCCGGCCGGCGCGGCGTGGACCGGCGCGCCCACGGCGACCGGGAGCGGCAGCGCGAGGGCATCGGCGAGCGCCGCCCGCACCTCCGGCTCCGTCCGCCCGCCGGACGGCGCGGCGGCGAACACCGGTACGGCGGTGCGCCCTTGGAAGTGGGCGAGGTACTCGCGGAGCGTGTTGAGGTGGAACGGCCAGCCGCGGCGCAGTGCGTCGTACTCGTCCTGCCAGTCGTCGCCGAGCAGTCCGCTGTGGACGACGCGCAGCACGGTGCTGCCGCCGTCCCGCCCCTCCACCAGGTACTCGAAGGCCATGAACCGGCCGTCCTCGCCGGTGGCCGTACGGGTGGCCAGGCGCTTGCCGGGTTCGTAGGCGGTGATCACCGCCTGCTCGCGGTGGCCCCCGATGTCCATGACGGCGGCCCCGCCCTCACGCGGGTCGAGTTCGTTGCGGCCCATGAACCAGGAGTCGAGTCCCGGTCCGGTGGCGATCGCCTCCCAGACCTCCTCCGGACTCGCCGGCAGGGTCGTCTTCAGCTCGATCTCGAACGGGTGGGTCATCGGGGGTACTCCTGTTCCGGTTCGGTCCCGGCGTCCTCGGCCGGGTCGGCCGACGCGGCGTCGGGGGCTGCGGCGTCGGGGGCTGCGGCGTCGGGGGCTGCGGGCGACGCCGCGGGGATCTGGTGGAGCCCGACGACCACCCGGTGGCTACGGCCCCCGGGGGCGGACTCGTCGTGGTAGCGGCTGACCAGCGTCGCCACCGCCTGGGACAGCTCCTCGGCGAAGGCCGCCCGGTCGGCCGCCGAGGCGAACCGCACCTGCGCGTCGATCCCGAAGGTGGCGACCCGCTTCCTGGCCCGGGAGGCCCCGGTCAGCAGCGCCCCGACCTCCTGCACCAGCCGCGACCCCAGCGCCAGCAGCCAGCGGGCGGAGAGCTGGTCCGGCGAGCGCGAGGGGTCCGGGCTCACGGCGGCCAGGACGCTCGGCGAGATCACGTACGAGGCGGCGGTGGCGCGGTACACCCGTTCGGTGACGTTGCCCTTGCGCCGTTCCTCGGCGAGTTCGACGAGCTTGTGCCGCTCCAGCTCCTTCAGGTGGTAGTTGACCTTCTGCCGGGGCAGCCCCAGGCGGGAGGCCAGCATGGCGGCCGAACCGGGTTCGGCGAGGGCGGCGAGGATTCGGGCCCGTATCGGATCCAGGGAGGCCTCGGCCGCGGCGGGTTCTTCGATCACGGCGACGTCCAGCATGGTTCCAGAGTCGCGCCGACAAGAAAATTTGTCAAGGACAGAATTCTTGTCGGTCTCCACCGTCACCTCGGCCACACCTCCACCGCCCTCCACCACCCTCCACCACCCTCCACCTCCCTACGCCGCCTCCCGGCCAACGGCCCGGCACACTGAACGCGGCCCGCCGGGCCAGGGGCACACGACAGGGAGGCGCAGTGGAACGCATCGGAATCATCGGCGTGGGCGAGATCGGCCGGGCCATCGTGGTCGGCCTGTGCGACGGCGTCGAGCGGGCGCCCGAGATCCTCCTGTCGCCGCGAGGGGCCCGTGCGGCCGCCGAGTTGTCCCGGCGGTATCCGAACGTGCACGTGTGCGCCGACAACCAGGAGGTGGCGGACCGTTCCGGGACGGTGATCCTCGCCGTCCGCCCCCAGGACCACGCCGAGGCCCTCGCCGGGCTCCGGATCGGCGGCGACAGCGTCGTCATCAGCGTCATCGCCGGCATCGGCATCGCCGACCTGCGCCGGACCCTCGGCACCGAGGCCCCGCTGGTGCGCGCCATCCCGCTGCCCGCCGTGCGCGAGCGCCGGTCCGTCACCGTCACGTGCCCCTCCCACCCGGTCGTGGACACCCTCTTCGACCGGCTCGGCGGGGCGCTGCCCGTCGCGGACGAGGCGGCCTTCAACGTCTTCTCCGCGCTGACGGCCACCCTGACCACCCACTACCACTACCTGGCCACCCTCACCGCCTGGTCGTCCCGGCGCGGCATTCCGGCCGAGGACGCGGACCGGTACATCCGCAGCCTCTTCCAGGGCGTCGGACGCGCACTGGGCGACGACACCCGCACCCTGCACCAGCTCGCGCAGGACCACGAGACGCCCGGCGGACTCAACGAGCGCATCCGCACCACCTGGTTCGACACGGCCAGCTCCGAGGCGCTGACCAAGGCGCTCGACGCGCTCCTCTCCGACCTCACGTAGCCGCGAGCGGCGGGCCCCTGCGCCCCGCCCCGACGCGTCAGCCGAAGCACCCGGAGCAGGAAGTCGGCCCAGTCGACTTCCTGCTCCGGCCCGTTCCTACCGGCCTGCCAGCGACTCCCGCAGGAAGTCGGTGAGCAGCGCCGTCACCTCGGCCGGGCGCTCAAGGTTGGGGAGGTGGCCGGCCCAGGGCAGTTCGCGGTGGCGGGCGTTCGGCAGCAGGGTCGGCAGGGAGGCGGCGATCTGGCGGAAGTCGGGGAGGTCGTGGGCGCCGGAGAGGGCCAGGGTGGGAGCGGTGATCTCGGTGAGGTCTACCTCCTCCTTCCGCGGGCCGACCTGTGCCGTCAGCTGCACCTCGAAGTTGTGCCGCTGCATCCGGCGGACCAGCTCACGGGTCGCCTCGTCGGCCTCCGGGCCCAGCCAGGTCCGGACGTTGAGTTCGACGGCGCCCTCGATGTCGCCCGCCGTGAGCAGTTCCTCCTCCTGGGCGTCGAAGGCGAGGAGGGTGTCGGTCGGCTCGTGTCCGGGCTTGGCCGCGCCGAGGAGGGCGAGCGCGGTCACCGCCGTCGGGCGGAGAGCCGCGACCGTCAGGGCGATGCGGCCGCCGTAGGACGCGCCGATGAGGGCGGTGGTCTCGATGTCGAGGTGGTCGAGCAGGGCCAGGACGTCGGCTGCGACGCCGTAGGGGGCGTCGGCGAGGCGCGTGTCGCCGAAGCCGCGGAAGTCGCAGCGGACCACCCGGTGGCCGGCGTCGAGCAGGGCCTGCCACTGCGGGTCCCACATCCGTCGGTCGCACACCGAGGAGTGCAGGAGGACAACGGCGGGTCCGGTTCCGGATACGTCATGAGAGATGATCATTCGGCGGATCGTAACGAGCGCGGTAGCCGGGCGCGAGGGAATTGGGGACCGGCGACGGCGCGCAGTAAGCGCTTTCGTCCCTGCCCGGGCTCTGGGTGGGTGAGGAGGTGCTCATGGGAGATCCGAGGAGTGCGCGGGACGAGGAGTTCCGGGCGTTCATCGTCGGGGTCTGGCCCCGACTGGTACGGACGGCGTTCCTGCTGGCCGGAGAGCAGTACGCGGCGGAGGACCTGGTGCAGTCCGCGGCGGAGAAGGCCTGCGCGGCCTGGCCGAAGGTGCGGCGGGCGGACGATCCGTACGCGTATGTGCGGCGGATCCTGGTGAACCAGCACGCCCGGCGTTGGCGCCGGCGCCCACCGGAGCTGCTGGTGGACGCGGTGCCGGACACGGCGGGGGTGGAGGACGGTTTCGCCCGCTCGGACCAGCGCGGGCCGCTGCTGGCCGCGCTCGCCACCCTGCCGCCGCGTCAGCGCGAGGCGGTGGTGCTGCGGCACTGGGAGGACCTGAGCGACAGCCAGACGGCCACGGCGATGGGCTGCTCGGTGGGCGCGGTGCGCAGCCATGCGGCGAAGGGCATCGCGCGGCTGCGGCAGGTCTCAGCGCTGGTTGAGCTCAAGGACAGGACACGGATCGGAGGGGCGGTATGAGCGCGGACGCGGAGAAGGACGCTGACCTGTGGGTCGGCCTCGGCCTGGCCGAGGCGGCGGCGGGCGCGAAGGTGGGACCGGCGCCGGTGGCGGAGATCCTGGCGGGCGGGCGCCGGATCCGGCGGCGTCGCCGGACGGTGGTCGGCGCGCTGGCGCTGGCCGCGGCGGTGGTGCTGTCGGGCGGGGCGCTCGCCGAGCTGCGTCCGGAGCCGGCGGCCTCCCACCCGCTCGTCCCGGCCGGCGCCGGGCTCGGCTCCGGCACCGGCGGCCCGCCGTCGGCCGGGGCGACCACCCCGGCGGCGCGGGACCCGTTCGCCCCTGCCCGGGTGGTGCTCGGTCAGGGCACCACGCCGGACGGCAAGGAGTGGAAGCTGTGGCAGGCGCTGTGGCCGGTGGCGCCGAGGGAGCGGGCGCACGAGCAGGCGCTCGCGGTGTGGCAGGAGCGCGGCCCGTACGACTCGGCGGTCGCCAAGCCGACGAAGGAGTTCGTCGACCGGTACTACGACCCCAACTCCGATGTGATCAACACCTATTTCACGGTGGACGGGGTGCGCCTGAGCCACGACGCCGAGGGCACCACCCCCTCGCCGGGCAAGCTCGACCCCCGCGACGGGGCCCACATCGCCGGCGGCCTGGTCGGCCACCGGGGCAAGGACGACACCGTGGCCCCGCTCGACGTGGTCGTGCTGTCCCTCGGCCCCGACATCGCCCGGGTGAAGGTGACGTGGACGGACGGCACGGTCACCGAGCCGCCGTTCGTCACCGTCGCCGACTCCCCGCTGCGCCAGATGGCGGTGGCCCGGCCGGAGGGCAGGAAGGCGAAGCTCTGGGAGTACTTCGACCGCAACGGCAACAAACTCCCGGACTCCGGCAGCCAGTTCCTCCGGGAGTAACTCCATCCCTGGTCGGACGCGAAGCGTTCCGGCCTCGTGGTTCGGTGGAGGGGTGACGGTTCAGGGGAGTTCGGCGGGGACCGGGGCCCGGGCGCTGTGGGTGGCCCGGTGCGGGTGGGGCGGGCTCGGGTTGTTCCTGCTCACCTGGACGGTGTTCGAGGCGGTGAAGCACGCGGGGCCGACGATCCCGCTGGCAGTGGCCGGCCTTGCCGTTCCGGCACTGTCAAGGATCCTTCGGGATACGGCAGTTGTGCGGCAGGTGCTGCTCCGGGCCTGGGTTCCACTGGCCGTCACGGTGGTCTGCGCCGCCGTTCCCGGCCCGGCCGAGGACACCGCCGCTCCCTTCACCTTCGGCCTGGCCTGGCTGGCCCACCTCGCGCTGCGGCACGCGGCGGGCAGGGCGGGAGCGGGAAGTCGCTAGGGCCGACTTCCCGCTCCCGCTCAGGCGATCCGCTTCTCGAACCAGTGGTGGGCGTACGGCTCGTCGTTGAACGCGGCGACCTCCTGGTAGCCGCAGGAGTGGTACAGGCCGATGGCGGCGGTGAGTGCCTTGTTGGTGTCCAGGCGCAGCACGGTGCGGCCGTGTCGGGCGGCGCGCGTCTCCAGTTCGGCGAGGAAGCGGCGGCCGAGGCCGAGGCCCCGGGCATGGGGTGCGACCCACATGCGTTTGATCTCGCCCGAAGCGTCGGGCGGCAGCTTCAGACCGGCGCAGCCGATCGGCTCGCCGTGCAGCCGGGCGACCAGGAACAGGCCGTGCGGGGGCCGGAGTTCGCCCGCGTCGGGCAGCAGGCTCAGTGCCGGGTCGAAGCCGGTCTCGAAGCGTTCCTGGATCTCGGCGTAGTAGGAGCGCAGGCAGTGCCGGCCGTCGGGGTGGTCCGGGTCGACGGTATCCAGGGTGACGGTCGCGGCGGTCAGCAGCCGGTCCACCTCGGCCATGGCGGCGACCAGCCGGGCCCGCTGGGTGGCGTTGAGCTGCTCCAGCAGGGAGGCTGCCAGTTCGTCGCTCCGGGCGTCGAGCGCGGCGCGTTCCGCGCGGCCGGCGTCGGTGAGCCGGACGGTGCGCAGCCGTCTGTCCCGGGGCTGCGGCTCGACCGTCACCAGGCCGTCGGCCTCCAGGGAGCGCAGCAGTCGGCTGAGGTACCCGGAGTCGAGCCCGAGGCGTTCCCGCAGCCGGCGCACGTCCTGGCCCTGTTCGCCGATCTCCCACAGCAGTCGGGCCTCGCCGATGGGGCGGTCCTGGCCGAGGTAGTGGTCGTGGAGCACGCCCACGCGTTCGGTGACGGTGCGGTTGAACCGCCGCACCTGGTCGATCTGTGCGCCGGTATCGGTATCGGTATCGGTATCGGTATCGATGCGAGCGTCGATCTGCGCCGGATCCATTCTCTGACCTTAGTCAGAGAATGGATCCGACGCCAGCGGACACCCTGCCCAGCCTCAGCCCGCCGCGTCGAGGAGCAGCTGCGCCGCCACCGCCGTCCCGTCCGTGCGGATCCCGCCCGCGAACGCCGCCGCCCGGGCGCCGACTTCGGGCGTCAGGGCCTGCTCAAGCGCGGCCGAGAGCGAGTCGACCGTCGGCGCCGGGCCGTCGTGGGCCGCGCCGATACCCAGGGCGGCGACGCGGTCGGCCCAGTACGGCTGGTCGACGATCTGCGGCACCACGACCTGCGGCGCCCCCGCCACGGCCGCGGTGGTCGTGGTCCCCGCCCCGCCGTGGTGGACGACCGCGGCGACCCGGGCGAACAGGGCCTGCTGGTTGACCTCGCCGACCGCGAAGCAGTCGTCCCCGCCGTCCACCGGCGCCAGGTTCGCCCAGCCCTGGGCGAGCACGATCCGCCGGCCCAGCGCCCGGACCGCCTCGATCGCCACCGGCCCGGCGTCCGGAGCGCCGTGCAGCGGCATGCTGCCGAAGCCCACGTACACCGGGGGCTCACCCGCCGCCAGGAAGGCCGACAGGTCGGCGGGCAGCGGACGGTCGTCCGGCAGCAGCCAGGCGCCGGTTTGCACGACCTCACGCTCGGCCGGCTGCCGCCAGGGGCCGAGCAGCGGGTCGGTGGCCAGCCACGGGCGGTCGGTGAACACGTGGTCGCGCACGTTCTCCACCTCCGCGAGGCCGACCGACGCCCGGTGGGCGTTGACCTGCTCCCGGAACAGGGCGTTCATGGTGCCGATGTTGAACTCCCACAGCTCCCGGTGGTCGGTCAGCTCCGGCGGGTACGGCTGGCTGGGGAACTCGAACGGCCGGTGGTGCGGGGACGGCAGCATGGTCGGCTGCAGCGCGACATACGTGAAGCGGGCGCCCACCCGCTCGGCCGCCGCCTGCGCGCCGGCCACGGCCGGGAACAGCCCGGTCGCCACCACCGCGCCGCCCGGCTCGGCCACCGCGGCGACCGCCTCGTGGAACTGCCCGACCAGCATCGCCACCCGCGTCGGGAAGTCCACCGCCGGCGAGGACGCCCCGCTCGCCAGCGCCCGCACCGACTCCCCGACGGGCACCATCTCCACCCCGACGGCGGCCAGTCGCCGCGCGAACTCCTCGTCCGGCGGCGCGCACACCCGCACCTCGGCACCGAGCTCCCGCAGCTTCACCGCGAGGCCCGCCAGCGGCTGGACGTCACCGCGCGACCCGTACGTGGACAACACAACTCGCATCTCGCGCATCTCCCGTTCCCCCAGGCTGCCCTGGAGTTGGAGATTCTGCGGCAGGACCGGGGCCTTGCGGCAAGGCCCCCCGCGCGCTATAGGTTGAGAGTGGCGGGGAGTGGGTGACATCGACCCCCATCAGCTTCGCAGCGCCGCCACGGCCTCCTCGACCAGCTTCCGCGCCCGCTCCACGGTCTGCGTCAGCCCCTCGGGGCCCTCCCCCACCGCGCCCAGCAGGCCTCGCACCCGAGACCCGAACTCCACTGGCACGCCGGGCAGTTGTGCGGCGACGGCGAGCGCGCCCTTCTCGTTGAGGCACCAGTGCCGGTTGCGCGCGTACAGCGCCTGCACCAGCACCCCGACCGCCCGGGACAGGCAGAGCGCGACGTACAGGGTGTCGCCGCTCGCCGCCCCCTTGGCCGCGCCGCCGACCAGGAACTCCGCCTCCCAGACGCCCGCCGTCAGCGCTGCGCGCAGCGGCTCGGGGTACGTGGCGGTCTGCGCCTGCAGCGCCGCCAACTCTCCCGTGGGATCGGCGAGTACGCGCCCGAGCGCGACCTCGCCGGCGTAGCACGGCGACCAGAAGCCGAGCGGATGCCCGGCCTGTACGCCCACCTCGTACCGGCCCTCCCGGCAGTCCGCCCACACCCGCTCGACCCGGTCGAGGTCCCGCAGGATCCAGTCGACGGCGACTCCGTCGACCTGCAGCCACGCCCCGCCGTTCACCCACGGCCCCCAGCCGCCGGGCCCCGCCACCTCCACCTCCGGCCCGGCCAACTCCCGCAGCGCGGCGAGGTCCAGCTCACCGCGGTAGTAGACCCCGAGGTCCCAGTCCGAATCCGGCCGGTGCGCACCACGTGCCCGGCTCCCACCGAGCATCACCCCCACCACACCCGGGACCTCGGCCAGTCGGCCCGCCATCTGCTCGATCAACGCATGCATGGCGGGAAGTCTGGCGGCCGGAACAGCGCCGGACCAAGGGTTTTGGACACGGCAACCCGATCGGGCGGGCGTTCATCGCCTTCGCGACCACCTGAGCGGATTGTCGGACGCGGCCGCCGCCAGAGTGGCCGCGGCCGCCGAGACCTCCTGCTCCCAGGCCCGGTAGGCCTCGGCGTTGTCGGTCTCCAGCTCCAACAGGCAGGAGGAGCAGCAGTTCCGGAGGACCGCCTCGGCGAACTGCCATTCCACATCGGTGGCGGTCTCCCCCATGCCGAGCCAGGCCCTGCCGGCCGCCTCCTTGGCCGTCAGCTCACCCGCGACCACCCCGGCCGCCAGGTGTCGGAGCAGGCAGCGCTCGGCCAGGCCGCTGTCCGGACGCGGAACGTCGAGCTCCGCCAGCGCCTCCCGGAGCAGCTGATCCAGCTCGGCCGTCGGCTCGCCCCGGCCCCGCCCCGCGAGGTCGCACAGGGCGGATGAATCCTCGCCCGCCGCCAACAGCTCGGCGGCGGCCATCGGCAGGTCCTCGGGGAACACCAGGCCGACGGCGTGCTGCCAGGCCAGGGTGAATACGGCGTCCATGGCGCCATCATGTCGTGCCCGGCTCCCCGGCGACCAGCGGTTTGGCCGGTCAGGAACCGCCGCCGGAGCGCCGCCGCCACTCCCGCCCCTCGGGATCGTTCGGGTCCATCGCCAGCAGCACCTTCGCCAGCGACCGCTGCGCCGCCGGGTCACCGGCCCGGGCGGCCACCCTCAGCAGGGCGGCCGCCTGCTCGGGCTTTCCGGCGTCCAGCCGTCCCTGTGCGTCCGCGTGCACACCGAGCGAGGCCCGCCCGAGCAGGTCCCACATCTCCTCCGACGGCTGCGCCCCGGTGCGGGCCGCCTGCTGCTGGAGGACGGACAGCAGGTTGAACTGCGCCTGCCAGTCGCCCGCCTCGGCGGCCGGACGCAGCACCGCCTCCGCGCCGTCCAGGTCGCCTGCGGCACTGAGCGCGGCGCCGAGGATCGGGGTGATCAGGTGTTCCCCCTCCTGCACCGCCCGGCGCAGCAGCGGCACCGCGCCCGCCGGGTCGCCGTCCTCGTACAGCCAGAGCCCGGCGAGCTTGGCGGCCCCCGCACGGCCGCCCCGGCCGGCCTGCTCCAGCAGCTCCAGGGCCCGCCCGGTCTCGCCCCGGTCGCGCAGTCGAAGCGCCAACTCCCAGGCGGCGTCGGCGATCCCGCCCCTCGCGGCGACGTCCAGCCAGCGCTCGGCCTCCTCGCCCTCGGCGAGGTCCAGCAGGTTCATCGCCGCCCGGTGCGCGGCGGCCGCGTCGCCCCGCTCCGCCTCGGCCACGTCCGTCGCGACGGACTCCCGTGCGGCCCGGAGCTTCGCCATGTCGAGGCCCAGGTACTCGATCGCCTTCTGGTGACCCGACTCGGCGGCCCGCAGCATCCAGCGAGCGCCCTCCTCGCTGTGCTCGTCCTGGGCGAGCAGAAGGGCACCGAGGTTGAAGGCGGCCGGGAGGTAGCCGCCCTGGACGGCGATGCGCAGGTACTCGACGGCCTGCTGGTGCTGTCCCTGGGCGACCAGCCGGCCGGCGAGCCAGACCGCCGATTCCACCTCACCGCCGGCGGCGGCCTGCCGGTGCCAGAGCACGGCCTCCGCCGCCTTGCCCTGGTACTCGAGGATCCGCCCCAGGTGGCCCATCGCCTCGACGTCCCCGGCCTCGGCCCGGCGTCGCATGTCCTTGGCGATGCGCTTGATCTCCGCCGGCGAGGCCTCGACGTGCAGGCGCGTGCCGCCACCGATGTCGAGCCCGGCCACCGAGGGCTGGTTCTTCTTCCGACCGAATATGCCCATGTGCCACTCCCATTGACGCACCCGAAGCATTCACGATCGACCCTGGGGGTGGATCTTTCAACAGCCAATCCGACGGCAGTGGACCTCACCGGCTCGACACCCCGGGAGGGGATCCGGGGGCGTCGAGGCCGGGTTCGGCCCGGGCGGTCACCGCCGAGGTGGGCCCTAGAGGGTGGGCACGATCATCGCGGTGTGCGGGACGGTCGCCGCGAGGCGTTCCTCCAACAGCGCCCGGTAGTCCTCGGACTCGTAGACGGCGCGGGCCTGTTCGGCGTCGGCGAAGCGCAGCACGACGGTGTGGGTGCCACCGGACGGGCGGCCGCCTTCGTGGAGGTGGACGGTCCGGTCGGTGCTGGCGAGGAGTTCGCCGGCGTCCGGGCCGAGCAGGACAGGGGCGGCGGCCTGGCGGTAGGCGTCCAGGCGCTCGGGGTCGGTCACGTCGTAGTTCAGGATGAGCAGGGCAGGCCTGATGACTCCTCGTCAACTCGCAAGGGGTGGGGCGGCCAGACGGTCGAGGAAGCGATCGATCGTCGCGCCGTCGAAGCGGTCGCCGCGGGCGGCCAGGTAGCCGTCCGGGCGGACCAGGATCCAGTCTCCTTCGGCGCCGCCGAGGACCCGGTGCAGGGTCAGGTCGGGGTCGGTGGTGCCGCCGGGGGTGATGCGGTGGGCGCGCAGCCAGGACGGCAGCGTGGCCGGCACGGCCGGTGAGGGGCCGAACACCAGCAGGTGCCAGGTCGGCTCGCGCAGGGCGGCGCGCAGGAGGGTCCAGCCGGGGCTGTCGGCGTCGGCGGCGTCGACCTGGGTCAGCCGCTCGCCCGGGCGCGGGCCGGGGCCGTCCCCACTCCCCAGGGTGAGCGGGCTGTCCGCGTAGTGCAGGCCGAGGCCGGACATGTCACGCACCAGGCGGCGCAGGAACGGGTGATCGGATCCGGGGGCGTCCTCGGCGGTGGTGGCGACCATGGCGGTCTCGGCGACCTGACGGGTGGTGGCGAGCAGGGCCCGGCCCACCGGCAGCCGCTCGGCGGTGTAGGTGTCCAGGAGCGCGGGGTGGGCCTCGCCGCGGACCACCATGGCGAGTTTCCAGGCGAGGTTGTGGGCGTCCTGGATGCTCACGTTCATGCCCTGGCCGGAGGCGGGCGAGTGGACGTGCGCGGCGTCACCGGAGACGAAGCAGCGGCCGACCCGCATCGTCGGTACGGCGCGCTGCTGGGCGGTGAAGGCCGACACCCAGGCGGGTTCCTCGACCGCGACGGGCACGCCGAGCGCCTGGCCGATGCGCGCGCCGAACCGGGCCGCGATCAGTTCGGGTCGGCCCGGGTCTCCCTGGCCGCCGGTGTCGAGCAGACGCCACTTGCCGGGGTCGGGGAACGGGAAGAGCAGCACCGCGCCGCCGGGCGGGAACAGCCAGTGGATGGCGTCCCGGGCCAGGGCGGGGCCGTCGATCCGCGCGTCGACGATGAGCCAGTTGTGCGCCGTCTCCCCCTCCAGCGGCAGCCCGAGGGCCTTGCGGACGGTGGAGTGGCCGCCGTCGCAGCCCCACAGGTAGCGGGCGCGGACCGTCTCGGTGCCCGCCGGACCCGCCAACCGCGCTCGCACACCGTCCTCGTCCTGGGTGAACGAGTCCAGCGCCGTGCCCCACTCCACCGGGGCGCCATGGGCGGCGGCATGGCCGCGCAGCACCCGTTCGGTGATCACCTGGTCGACCATGAACATGTACGGGAAGCGGGTGGCCAGGCCGTCGTAGGCGTACTCCACCCGCACCGGGCCGTGCGGCAGGTGGCGCACCAGCGCGTGCACCCGGGTGCCGAAGGGCGCGAGGTCGCCGAGGACGCCCAGTTGGTCGTAGAGCTCCAGCGTGCGGGCGTGGGTGTTGAGCGAGCGACTGGTCGTGGCCGGGCCGGACTTGGCGTCCACCAGGCGCACCCGGACGCCGCGTCGGGCCAGGTGCAGCGCTGCGGTCAGTCCGGCCGGACCGGCCCCGGCGATCAGGACGTCCACGTCATGCATCGAATCCATCTGGGACGCACCCCCTGTGTCAGCTAGGCTGACACTGACGATACGCCGACTCGCCGAAAGGGCAAGGGATGACCGAACCCGAGGACACCGGAACGGAGTTGTCGCTGCTCGGGTTGCTGTTGCAGAGCGCCCGCCGGCTCCAGGAGGAGCTGGCACGCAGGCTGGACGAGGCGGGCGTCGAACCGACCACCCCGGCCCACATGACGGTGCTGGCGCACCTGCGCGACGGCGACGCGCTCAGCATCGCCGAACTCGCCCGCCGCGCCGGAGTCACCCGGCAGACCATGCACCGGGCGGTGCACCAACTCACCGACGAACGCCTGCTCGTCACCGAACCGGGAGCGGGCTTCCCCCGCAGCGCACTGGTGCGCCTCACCGACCGGGGCGTTCGACGCCGCGAGGTCGCCGCCCGCATCCTCGCCGACCTGGAGGACGAACTCGCCGCCCAGCTCGGCACGCAGAACGTCACCACCCTGCGCGAGACCCTCCGCGAAGCCCTGCGCCACCCCTGGCCGCCGCACCCCGATCCGACCCTGGAGGACACGACATGACCTGGACGGGCCGCCCTCCTCCTGCGTCAGTCCGTCGCCACCACAGCGCTCGGAGTGCCGGCCGTCACCCGCAGCAGTTCCTCGTACGTCATCGGCACGACGGTGTGGGGGTGTCCGGCGGCCGCCCACAGCACCTCGTACCGCTGCAGTGCGGTGTCGACGACCGTGCGCAGCGGCGCCGGGTGGCCGGTGGGGGCGACACCGCCGATGGCCTGGCCGGTGGCCTCCCGGACCTGGGCGGCGGAGGCCCGGTCGATCGCGTCGGCGCCCAACCGCGCGGCCAGGTAGGCGGTGTCGACCCGGTGGGAGCCGCTGGTCATCACCAGCAGCGGCTCGCCGTCGCAGCTGAACACCAGGCTGTTGGCGATCGCGCCGACCTCGCAGCCGAGGGCGGTGGCGGCCTCGGCTGCCGTCCGGGCGGAGTCGGGCAGGACGACGATCTCACCGGAGACGCCGGCCGCCGCCAGCGCCTCGGCGACCGCGAGGCTTCGGGCAGGGAGGGAGGAGGTCATCGCTCCATCATGCTTTCCCCGTCCCGACCGCAGCACGCCCGGCCGCGCTCAGGACCACCCGCACCCCCGCCGTGAGCCGGCGGCGACCCGCGCCCGGCTGCTCAGCTCTTGGCAGCGGAGCCCCGGACTGGGCGTCACACAGTTTTCACACGACGGCCATCCGGCGTCAGCGCGCGCCGTTGACACTGTGTCTAGCACTGCCGAATCAGGCTGCTTCGGATACAAACGGTCAACGTGCGGGTGACATTGTGCCCAACCGGTGCGCAAGCACCGCTCGGGCAGCGAACGGGCATTCACGCCAATCACACGATATGACTAGTATCGCCTCGTCAAAGCCCCGTGCCCGGACGGCCCGCCACTCACCGGCCGGCCGCCAGCCCCAAGGAGTCTGCTCTGCGCGCGCGTGCGAATCGGCGACCCCCGGCGCCGAAGGCCCCCCGCAGGCGGCCACGCCTGTCCCTGCGGGGGGCGCTGCTCGTCCTGGCCGTCGTCCCCAGCCTGGCCCTGGTCGCCCTCTGGGCGGTGGCCAGCGGTGAGACCGTCTCCGACTTCCATCGCGAGGCCGCCCATGGTCTGCTGGCCAAGAAGGCCGGCCAGCCGTCCAACATCGTCTACTACAACCTCCAGGAGGAGCGCCGGCTCAGCGCCGAGGCGCTCGCCAGACCCGGCGCCAACACCGACCAGCTTCGCCACCAGCGGCAGCTGACCGACGACGCGGTGCGCCAGTTCCAGGCGCTGTCCGGCGAGGCCGTCGACGACGCCCCGGCCGACGTGCGCACCGCCGTCGCCGAGGCCCGGCAGGCCATGGGCAAACTGGCCGAGCAGCGCGCCGCCGTGGACAAGGGCTCGATCGACCAGCAGACGGTCTTCACCTACTACACCGACCTGATCGCCGTCGACCTGCGACTGTTCACCGCGCTCAGCCACGTCGACGCGGGCGAGGTCACCTGGGTGTCCAAGACCCTGGTCAACTCCTTCTGGGCGAAGGAGATGCTGGCCCGCGAGGACGCGATCCTGGCGCGCGGGTGGCCGGCCGGACGGCTCAGCACCGCCGACTACCAGCAGGTCCAGCAGCTGATCGGCGCCGAGGACCACCTGTTCACCGTCCAGGTCGTCCCGTACATCCCGGACGGCGAGGCCGGCGCCTGGCACGACCTGATGAACAGCCCGGGCTGGCAGGCCAAGGCCGCCGTCGAACAGCAGCTCACCCGGCCCACCGCCGCCGACTCCAACGGCACCGTCAGACTGCCCGCCGCCCAGGACCAGTGGCGTCAGGGCGTCGACCAGCTCAACCCGCAGCTGGTCAAGGCGATCGAGACCCGCACCAGCGCCGTCGTCGAGGTCGGCAAGGGCGCCGTCCTCAACCTGCTCACCCGCGTGGTGCTGACCGCCGTCGTCGGCCTGATCGCCGTGGTCGCCGTCGTCATCGCCTCCTGGCGGATCAGCCGCTCACTGCGCCGCCGGATCAAGGAGGTGCACACCCAGGCCGAGGAGATGGAGCGCACCCTGCCCGAGGTGGTCGACCGCCTCGGCCGCGGCGAGCAGGTCGACGTCGAGGCCGAGACCCGCGCCGTCACCACCGGGGCGCACGGCAACGGCGCCGACGAGCTCGCCCGCCTCGGCCAGACGCTCAACCTGGCCCGCTCCGCCGCGCTGGAGGCCGCCGTTCGGCAGGCCGAGCAGCACCGCGGCTTCGAGCGCCTCCTCCAGCGCATCGCCCGCCGCACCCAGCTGCTGATCGGGCGCCAGCTGCGCAAGCTGGACGAGCTGGAGCGCAAGCACGAGGACCCGGAGGTCCTGGAGGGCCTGTTCGACCTCGACCACCTCACCGCCCGCCTGCGCCGCTACGAGGAGAACCTCGTCATCATGGCCGGCGGCCAGCCGCAGCGGCGCTGGCGCAAGCCCGTCCCGCTGCTGGACGTGCTGCGCTCCGCCCAGGGCGAGGTGCAGGACTACCGCCGGATCATGATCGACGTCGAGGGCCACCCGTGGCTCTCCGAGCGGGCCGTCGGGCCGGTCGCGCACGTGCTGGCCGAGCTGATGGAGAACGCCACCACCTTCTCCAAGCCGCCCACCCCGGTCGAGGTCCGGGCCGCCATGGTCGGACGCGGGCTCGCGGTCGAGATCGAGGACCGGGGCCTGGGCATGGACCCGGAGCAGTACGACGCGGCCAACGAGCTGATGAGCCGCCCGCCGCGCACCGACGTGCTGGCCCGCGCCGACGACATCCGGCTCGGCTTCCACGTCGTCGCCCGCCTCGCCGCGCTGACCGGGCTGAAGATCGAGTTCCGGCCGTCGGCCTTCGGCGGCACCAGGGTGGTCGTACTCGTCCCGGACGAACTGGTCATCGACGGCGACGCCGAGCTCCTGCCGGAGACCACGCCCGCCGAGCCGATCCCGCTGGTCCGGCGTTCCCGCCGGGCGGTGCGCTCCGCCTCCGACGAGCCGCCGCAGCCCGCGGTGCCGGTGGGGCCGCCGGTCGCACCGGTGGACTCCTTCGGGCCCGTCGAGGCCGTCGCGCCCGCCTTCCAGAAGCCCACGTTCCAGGAGCCGACGTTCCAGGAGCCGACGTTCCAGGAGCCGACGTTCCAGGAGACCGCCTTCCAGCAGCAGGCGGTGCGGGGACAGGCGGCGCAGCAGGAGCAGGCGAACGAGCAGCCCATCGAGCACAGCTCCCCCGCCGACCCGTCCCCGGTCTGTCAGGCCCAGGCCGCGCACGACGCCCCGCCCGCGCACGACGCCCTGCCCGCGCACGACACCCCCGCCTACCCGGACATCGCCTACGCCCGGGTCACCGAGGCCGAGGCCCCGTACGCCGACGAGCAGTACCGCCCGGCCGACCACTACCGGCTGGCCGAGCGGCGGCAGCCCCGCGAGTACCCCTCCGCCGTGCCGGTGAGCCCGGTCGAGGGCGGGCAGCCTCCGCTGCCGCAGCGGGTCCGCCAGGCCAGCCTGGCCGCCGAGCTGCGGGTGCCGCCGCCGACCCGGCAGCAGTGGGTCGAACCGGCCGACGGGCAGCCGGCCGACGGGCAGCCCGTCGGCGGCCCGTTCCACCGGCTCGACCAGACCGACCAGCCCGACCAGCCGGACCGCTCCGGGCGTCCGGTCCGCCGCTCCGGCGCGACCATCGGCGCCTTCCAGCGCCAGTCCCGAGCCGCCCGGGCCCAGGACAGCGGCGAGCACCCGCTGCCCCGGGCCGCCGCCACCCCGCCGGCGCCCCCCAGCACGCCCGCCGGTCCCCCCGCCTCCGCGTCCGTCGCGTCCCCCTGGGCCCTGCCGGCCGCGGAACCCCGAACCACACGAACGGATGACAGGCCATGAACCGCACGATCGCCACCCACCAGGACCTGGACTGGCTGCTGGACGGACTCGTCGACTCGGTGCCCGGGACCCGCAACGCCGTCCTGCTCTCCGACGACGGCCTCGTGGTCAGCCACTCCCGCACCATCGAGCGGGCCGACGCCGAGCGCCTGGCCGCCGTCGCCACCGGGCAGCAGTCGCTCGCCCGGGGCGTCGGCCAGCTCTTCGACGGCGGGCCGGTGCACCAGGTGATCGTCGAGCTCGCCGAGTGCTGGCTGTTCGTCATCGCCGCCGCCCAGGGCACCCACCTGGCCGTGGTCGCCTCCCAGGAGGTGGACGCCGAGGTGATGTCCGTCGCGATGCACACCCTGGTGCAGCAGGTCGGCCAGAAGCTCACCACCCCGAACCGGGCCGAGGCCGCGCCGACGTCCTTCGACGTCTTCGCCAGCCGGAACCGGGGCTGACGGCCGCGTGGGCCCGTACAGCGAGCCGGGGGACGGCCGGGCGCGCGGCCGGGTGCCGCACTGGAGCGAGCTGGAGGAGCCGGAGGCGGAGGACGAGACGGGCGTCATGGTGCGCCCGTACACCATCACCCGCGGCCGGACCGCGCCCGAGCGCGACGACCTCACCCTGATCACCGTGCTCACCACGATCGACGAGGAGGCCGACGCGGCCCTGGCGCGGGGCAGCCGCGCCGGTGCCCGCGGCCTCCAGCCCGAGCACCGGCTGATCCTCGACCGCTGCCGGCGCCCGGCAGCCGTCGCCGAGGTGGCGGCCGGCCTGGACCTCCCGGTCTCGGTCACCAAGATCCTGCTGGGCGACCTGGTCGCCCAGGGCCTGCTGAAGGCCCGGGCACCACTCTCGGTGGCCCGCGCCGCCGGGGGCGTGGACCTCGGCCTGCTCACGGCCGTACGCGAAGGACTCCGGAGACTGTGAACATGGCAACACCCCACTCCAGCGGTTCCGTTGACGGACTCGCCGCCGCCCCCGCCGCCGTCAAGATCCTGATCGCGGGCGGCTTCGGCGTCGGCAAGACCACCCTGGTCGGCTCGGTCAGCGAGGTCACCCCGCTGCGCACCGAGGAGTACCTGACCACGGCCAGCGTCGGCGTGGACGACCTGGCCGGTGTCGACCAGAAGGACACCACCACCGTCGCCCTGGACTTCGGCCGGATCACCATCAGCCCCGAGCTGGTGGTCTACCTGTTCGGCACGCCCGGGCAGGAACGTTTCTGGTTCATGTGGAACGACCTGGTCAACGGCGCCCTCGGCGGGATCGTCATCGCCGACACCCGGCGGCTGGAGAGCAGCTTCGCGTCCATCGACTTCTTCGAGAGCCGGGGCATCCCGTTCGTGGTCGCGATCAACTGCTTCCACAACCACAACACCCGCACCCCGGACGAGATCCGGGCCGCGCTCGACCTCGACCCGCAGGTCCCGATGCTGATCGGCGACGTCCGCGAGCGCGCCTTCGGCCGCGACCTGCTGCTCGCCCTGGTCGACCACCTGATGGACCTCGCCGCCGTCGCCCCCGTCGGCTGAGCCGTTTTGGAGCCCCTCATGACCACGCCCCTGCGTGTCCTCGTCCACGGCGGCGGCATCGGCGGCCTCACCCTCGCCACCGCCCTCGCCCGCCGCGGCCACCACGTCGAGGTCGCCGAACTGCGCGACCAGCTGGAGGCGCTCGGCGTCGGCATCATCCAGCCCTCCAACGCGCTGCACGTGATGCGCGAGATCGGCGTGCTGGCGGAATGCCTGGCCGTCGGCTTCGAGTGGGAGGTGCTGACCATCTGCGATCCGGCCGGTGCCACCCTCGCCCGGATCCCCCAGCCCCGGATGGGCGACGCCCCCTCCAACAACGGCATCCCGCGCCCCGCCCTGGCCCGGGTGCTCGCCGCCGCCGCGACCTCCGCGGGCGCCGTCGTCCGCTTCGGGACGACGATCGAGTCGGTGAAGGACGACGGTTCCGGCGTTGATGTCACCCTCACCGACGGACACGGCGGCCGCTACGACCTGGTCGTCGGCTTCGACGGCATCGGCTCGCCGCTGCGCAGGCACCTCTACGGGGAGAAGTACGCCCCCGAGTACACCGGTTTCGCCAACTGGCGTGTCACACTGCCGCGTTCGCCCGAGGTCCAGGGTGTGGTGATGTCGGCCGGCAACCTCAAGGCCAAGGCGCTGCTCACCCCGATCAGCGACGAACTCATGTACCTGGGCGCGGTGTTCGCCGAGGCCGAGGACTTCCGCCCGGACCCGTCGACCGCCCATGAGCAGCTGCGGGAGCGGCTGGCCGGCTTCGGCGGCCCGATCGCCGAAGCCCTCGCCCAGGTCACCGACCCGGTGGCGGTCGTCTATTCGCGGATCTCCCAGGTCACCGTCGAGGAACCCTGGCACGTCGGCCGGATCGCCCTGGCTGGCGACGCCGCCCACGCCTCCACCCCGCACCTCGCCCAGGGGGCGGCCATGGCCGTCGAGGACGCCCTCGTGCTGGCCGAGAGCCTGGAGGCCGCCTCCGACGTCCCGGCCGCACTCGCGGCGTGGGAGGAGCGGCGCCGGCCGCGCGCCATGTGGGTGCAGGCGATGTCCCGGGCGATCCTCAAGCAGGAGACCGGCAGCCCTACCACGGCGGAGGAGGACGAGCTGCTGAAGGTCGGCATCCCGGGCGCCGCGCACGTGCTGGTCCAGCCGTACTGAGCCGATCGAGCCATCGGTCCCGCGCGGTCTTGTGCCCGCGCGGGACCACGTAGCAGGCTGGCGACCGTCCGTGATCGGCCGACGCCCTGGGGGTACGGTGACGTCCCTGTTCCGCATGCTCGACCTGCACGAGGCCGTGGAGCGCGAGCGGCTGGACCAGGGCGGACGCCTGTTCGTCTCGGACTACAACGGCGGACACCCGTTCGTGGCCGACTACCTCGGGCCGCTGGCGCACACCCCGCCGTCCCTGCTCGGCGACGTGACCCGGTACTCGGCGATCGACGAGGACCAGGCACTGCGAGCGAAGATCGCCCGGCTGCACAGCACTTGGGACGAGGTGGAGTACGGGCCGGGCCAGGTGATCCCGGCCGGCGGGTCCAGCAGCGTGCTCGGGACCTTCTGCACCTGGCTGTACCTGAGCGGGGTGCGGCGGGTGCACTACCTGCCGCCGGTGTACTACAAATTCGCCTATTTCTTCCGCCAGTTCGGCATCGAGCCGGTACGGGTGAGCGAGCAGCACGCCCATGATCGCGACTTCGCACCGGAGTTGCCCGACGAGCGGACGGTACTGCTGCTCACCGACCCGCTCTGGTACGCCGGGCAGCCGGTGCCGGCCCAGGTCCTCAAGCGGATCGGCGAGTGGCAACGGGCCACCGGGTCACTGGTGTTCGTGGACGGCAGCTTCCAGTACCTGCGCTGGGACGGTGGGCGGCGCGAGGAGAGCGCCGCCGCGCTGCCGGCGGACCTCACCCTGCGGCTGGTCTCCCCCACCAAGTACCTGTCCATCCACGGCTACCGCTGCGCTCACCTGCTCGCACCCGAGCACCTGCGCGAGCCGCTCGCCGAACTGCACATCAACCTGCACGGGGACGTCACCGTCGCCGACCGCCTGTTCGCCCACCGGGCCGCCGACCTGATGCTGGACGGCGAGGGCAACCGGCGACTGGTCGAACACATCCGCGCCAACTACCGGCGCCTGTTTCACAGCGGCGCGCTGCGGGCCAGCGCGCCGGTGGAGACCGGGTACTTCCTGTTCGCCCGCCCCGCCGCCCCCGTCGGGCGGCTGCTCGCTCTCGACCAGCGGCACTTCGAACTCAATGGGCATGACGGGTTCGTGCGGATCAACCTGCTCAACGAGGCGGCGCTGGACGGCCTTCAGGCCCTCGCGGCACGGTGATCTGCTTGCGCCGCTTCCAGACCGCCGCCGAGATCCGGGCCACCAGCCGGGCTGCCGGGTCGTCCCGGTCCGTGCCGGAGGCGAGCGGGCCGGTGTAGCAGACCGCGATCAGGTACGGCGGGCAGTCGTAGGGATGGACCAGGCCGACGCTGTGCCGGACGCCTGGAAACCAGCCGTTCTTGAACGCGATCCGGGTGCCCGGCGGAAGGCCGGCGGCGAGGTCCACCCGGAAGTCGTTGCGCTCCAGCAGGGCGAGGAGTTCCGGCTCGTCCGCGAGGGAATGGAGGAGTCGAACGAGGTCGCGGGCGCTGACTTGGTTGTGCACGCCCGCGTTGCGCGCCGCGTAGTCCTCGATTCCGCGCGGGCTGGCGCTGCGGGTGGCTCCCGCCTGGCGCCAGACCTCGGCCACGGCTCGCTGGTCGGTGCGGGCCAGGCAGAGGTTGGTGGCGAGGTTCGAGGAGTGGGTGATCATCCGCTCGGCGAGCAGGCGGAGTGGGACATGGGTGCCGAGGAGTTCCCACGGCAGCGGATCGCTGTCCCACTCCGGATCGTTGCCGAACTCCCCACCCACGACGGACTCGAAATGGTTGACGACCGGCACCTCGGCATCGAGGTTCGCCCCACTGCGGGTGAGTGCGGCGAGCACCGCGATCTTCATCGTGCTTGCAGCATCGTGCAGTTCATCCGGCGCATGCGTGAACACCGGCTCGGCATTGCTGGCCCAGGGGGCCACCACCACGGACAACATGGCGGCAGGATAGAGGAGATCCGGTCAGACCTCGGCCGTTGCGGCGAACGACACGAACGCCTTCCACGCGGCGGGGTCGAACGAGAGTTGGGGGCCGCTCTTGTCCTTGGAGTCACGCACGTGGACGACACCGGGGATCTCGGCGACCTCGACGCAGGCGCCGCCCTCGTTGCCGCTGTAGCTGCTCTTGAACCATGCGAGTTCCATGTCTTCTGACGGTACGCCAACGGCCCGCCGCCCGGAAGGCGGTGGGCCGTTGAGGGGAGGTCCGATCAGACCTCGGCGGTGGCGGCCAACGTCACGAACGCCTTCCACGCGGCCGGCTCGAAGGCCAGCTGGGGGCCGCTCTTGTCCTTGGAGTCACGCACGTGGACGACACCGGGCGCCTCGGCGACCTCGATGCAAGCACCGCCTTCGTTGGTGCTGTAGCTGCTCTTGAACCATTCCTGCTTCATCGTTCTCCCAACATCTTCTCGATCAACGTCAGGGACTCCTCCGGCGTGTGAGCCTGCGCTCTGAGGGCGCCGTAGCGTGCATTCATGATACGGACTTCCTCCTGATCCATGATCAGTCGACTGCTCTGTTGCGCCTCGATATATCCAGCCTGCGGACGCCCCTTGGGAGTAATCAGATTGAACGGGCCGCCCAGCCCGGCGTGCTCACTCCTGTTCAACGGCATGATCTGGATGGCCATGCCTCGCATGCGTCCCACGGCTAGCAGGTGGAGTAGCTGTTCTTCATGAACGCCCCAGCCTCCCAGAGGCCGCAGGAGCACACTCTCATCGATGACCCAACTGAAGATCGCACGCGGCCATCGCGTCAGGATCTCCTGCCGGGCCATCCTAGACGCCACGCGCTCCTCGATGACGTCTTCGGTCAGCAAGGGCTGCCTCATCCCGTACACGGCTCGCGCGTGCGCCTCGGTCTGCAAGAGGCCCGGGATGGCGTACAGGCTGTACTCGTGGGCCTCGACCGCCACGGGCTCCAGCGCGGCGTATCCCCGGAACCAGCCCGGGTGCCGCACGCGCGCCTTGGCCCGCGCACTCACCACGTCATCCTTCGCGACCGCCAGCATCCCGCCAGCGTTGAGCAGCTTGTCCACCGCAACCAGCAACTCCGGCTGCGGGGTCCGCACCCCGCGTTCCACCGCGCTGATCAGGTGCTCTCCGTATCCGACGCGCTCACCGAGTTCCTTCCGCGTCAGTCCGGCCTGCTCCCGCAGGAGCTTGATCTGCTTGCCGATCGCCCGGAAGAAGTCCGAGACCTCCGTCAGGTCCTCCGGCAGTTCCGTCCGCACGTCGTCGCCCGACTCGCTGTTACGCGCCGCACCCATCGCGACCACCCCGCCTGTGATTGAGCCACGAGACAAAAAGCTGTCCGCACCCGCACAAGCACTCTCCGTACTCGCCAGATGCATGGTCAGCGTACGTCCGCGCCGCCACGCTTTCTCCCATGACGACCCAAATCCCCCTCGACAGCCCCCTCCTTCACACCACCACCCTCGCCGGCACTCCCAAGGGCGCCGCCATCTGCCGGCGCATCGCCAGACGTCAACTCACCACCTGGGGGCTGAACTCCACGCACACCGAGCCGTTCCACTCCGCGCTCCTGATCGTCGCGGAGCTCGCCGCGAACGCGATCACGCACGGACGCGTTCCGGGGCGCGGCTTCGAACTGCACCTCGCCCTCACCACCACCGCGCGCCAGGGCACCACCCTCCGTATCGAGATCAGCGACCCGCGCGGCGACCGGCTCCCCCTCCTCCCGACCGTCCACGTCCCCAACTCCCAGTCCGGGCGCGGCCTCACCCTCATCGACGCCCTCTGCGACCGGTGGGGCACCATCCCCCGCCACCCCAACTCCAAGACGGTCTGGGCCGAACTCGACCTGGCCACCACCCCCGATGCCGTCTGAACCCCGCCATAGCGGGGGCCACGCAACCCTCTACACCCTCCTCCCCTTGGCCCTCCTCCTAGCCCTCCTCGCCTGGGTCTATCCCCTCACGACCAACCACCCTCCCCCACACCCCACTTCGAGCCCAACCGCCACCCCCTGAGACAAGCAGGAGCGGGAAGTCGGCCCCACCGACTTCCCACTCCGCTGCCACGAAGACCGTGAACGCGCGCACGGCGCCGCCAGTCCCCCGGTGCCGCAAGTGACCCCCGAGCAGGGAGAGAACTTATGTGATGTGCGTCGAACAAGCGTTCCGGTGGTCGCCGCCTGCTCTACGATGCGCATCGACCGGGAACGCTCACTTGGGGGAAGTCATGTCCTTTCTCGACAACTTGACGTCGCGTCAGCACCGTTGGCCGGTGACGGCCGCCGCTGCCGCACTCACCGCCGCCACGATCTTCACCGCCACCGGCAGCGCGGCCGAGGCCGCCGCCACCCCGCCCGGCGGGCTGCCGGGCTTCAAGGACGGGTACGCCGTCAACGACGGCCTGCGGATCCACTACGCGGTGGCCGGGCACGGCCCGGCGCTGGTGCTGCTGCACGGCTGGCCGGAGACCCTGCAGGCGTGGGACCAGGTGGCGCCCGCGTTGACCAAGGACCACACGGTGATCGCGGTGGACCTGCGCGGCCTGGGCCGTTCGCAGGCCTCCGACAGCGACGCCTACGGCAGCTATACCCCGCTCACCTTGGCCGATGACGTGCACGCCGTGGTGGACCAGCTCGGCTTCGGTAATGCCAAGGTCGCCGTCGCCGGCCACGACATCGGCGGCGGAGTGGCGCTGGCCTACGCCGCCCGGTATCGCGACCAGGTGAGCCACCTGGCGATCCTGGAGGCGCCGCCCACCATCTGGTACCTGAAGCTGGTGGCCGAGAAGCCCGACTTCCTGTGGTGGGACTCCTTCGTCAACGGCCAGCAGCCCGGGGTGGCGGAGCAGCTGGTGGCGGGCAAGGAGAAGATCTTCTACGGCTCGGTCTACAACAACGGCGGCCCGGGCGGGGCGCCGAGCGCCAAGAACCAGAAGGAGTACATCGCCGCCTACAGCCGGCCCGGCAGCACCCGCTCCGGCTTCGACTTCTTCCGCCAGCAGGACACGGGCATGAAGGAGCTGCAGGCACTGCTCGACAACAACAAGCTGACCATGCCGGTCCTCGGCCTCGGCGGCCAGCACAGCATGGGCGAGTCGATCGGTACGGAGATGCAGGACGAGGCCACGAGCGTGACCACTGCCGTGGCGCCGAACGCCAACCACTGGGTGCTGGAGGAGGACCCGCAGTTCGTCATCGACCAGCTGCGACAGCTGATGGCCCGCTGAGGTCACCGACTTCAAGCCCAACCGCCGCCCCCTGAAACGACCAGGAGTGGGAAGTCGGCCCCACCCACATCCCACACCACCGAGCAAACGCCCGTCCGCTCAAAGCTCGGCGCGGTACGCCACCAGGCGCTCGGCCCGCACCTTAGG
>NZ_JBICZB010000059.1:0-6401 GCF_043201815.1 Kitasatospora sp. NPDC048296 | reverse complement strand
CGCCCCGCCTGGCGCCCCGGGCCCCCCCCCCAAACCCCCCCCCCCCCCCCCCCCCCCCAACCCCCCGGGGGGCCCCCCCCCCCCCCCCCCACCCCCCACTCCTCCGAGCAATCGCCGGTCCGCTCAAAGCTCGGCGCGGTACGCCTCCAGGCGCTCGGCCAGCTCCTTCGGGTGTCCGAGCATCGGGAGGTGATCGCCGGGCATCTCATCCGGCTGGAAGCCGAGCCGTTCGACGACCACCCTCCGCATGAACTCCGCCGGGAAGAACCGGTCATCGGACGCCATCAGGAACCTGGTGGGCACCTTCGGCCACGCGTTCAGCGGCCACGGCTTCCCGAACGGCGTCGCCGTCTGGTTCCGCTGGTGCTCCGCCAGCAACTCGGCGGCCAGGGCGGCCGGAGTGTCGTGCAGGTAGAAGGAGATGGGGTCCTCCTCGATGTCCTCCGTGATGCCCCTACCCAGATCGGCTTCCCGCCGCGCCGGCCCGTACCCCGTGTTGTCCCACCACTCACCCGGCGACTCGCCCGGGGCCGGCACCTGGGCCTGGAGCATCACCAGCAGGTCCGCCGACACCCGATCGCACACCAGGGGGCCGGTGAATCCGCCGAACGAGTGGGCAACGACGACGAGTTCACCGCGATCGCCGATCGCCTCGACCACCGCGTCCGCGTACTCCGCGAGCCCGGCCGACTCGTCGTCGCACGGCAGGTCGGGCGCGACCACCTCGTGGCCCCGGTCGCGCAGCTCGGCGGCCAGCGGCTCCCAGCACCAGGAGTCAGCAGCCCCGCCATGGATCAGTACGTAAGTCGCCACCGGCCAGTCCCCTCAACGTCGTTGGTCCACCAGCCAGGCTACTGAACCTGCAAGCGTGATGTCGGGGCCGATTGCGCCCCGCCGAAGGGCCCACCCGGTCGCCAAAGACTCAATGAACGTCAAATCGCCGGACTAGAAAGCGAGTTGGAGATTAGCTTCCTCACATCGTGGTTCTTACCAGGCGGAACGTCGCTCCTGGCGCGACGTGGAGAATCCCGCCGGGATGGCCGTCTCGGTCCGCCACAGCAGTCCCGGGCCGGGCGGGAACTCGTCGGTGGCCGGCGCCGGGGGATGGAGGCGCCTGTAGCCGGGAAGCGGCACCTCGGCCAGGACGCCGTCCCGCATCATCCATAGCCCGAAGCAGTCGTCCTCCTCGTCGTGGATCAGCACCTGCACGCTCTCCGGCCTGGGCTACGGCAGCGACTCCAGATGCAGCCCCTTCGGTTGTGGCAAGCGGGTTTCAGAGGTGAGGCATCACGAACGTCGCTCTCGGGTGACACGTCAAGGCGTGCCCGCTCATCGGGGCGTGCCCGGATTTCGGAGTCGCTGGATGGGGGCGGAGCCGTGCTGAGAGACTGCAGGCATGGGATCTTGGGGGGATCTGGGACCAGCGATGCTGTCCCTGACGGGAGTTGCACTTGGTGCGGTCGGATCACTGGTCGGGCAGTACCTGGTGTCACGGGCGAGCACTCGGCAACTCGCGGTCCAGCAGGCGGCCGCGCACCGCGCCGAGCTCAAGGACGTGATCCTCAAGTTCCTGGCCGTCGCGTTCCGGGTGGAGAAGGAGGCCGCCCGCCCGCCCAACGGCGAACGCGCGGTCGGTGGTGTGCTTGATCAGCTCGTGAGTGAGTTGTGGCTGGCGCAGGCGGAGATCGATCTGGCGGCCAGGACCGAGCCACTGCGGGGTGCCACCTACCGCTATGCCGCCCGTCTGGCGGAAGCCGCCCACGGCGGCGTAGCGGGCGCATCCGAACTGGGCAGGGCACAGGTCGAGTTCATGGACGCCGCCTATGAGGATCTCTGGCCCGGTCAGCGGCGTGGAGTTTGAGCGCCCGGCACCACTGGCAGGCCCCGCGTGAAGAGATCGGGGGGCTCTCCGACCCATGGATGCCCTTCTCGCCGCGTCCACACCCTGAACGGGCTCCGCGCGTCACTCGCACGGGTCCCGTCGGCAGGTGGCCCGGGCGGTCGATGGTTAGCGTCGGCAGCGGTGCTGCACAGCGGCCGGCTGCCCGGGTGCAGCGCCCGGGCAGCCCGGATCCGCTACCCATGGAGGAGAGAATGACGAGCAACCCGCCGCTCACGGACGCCGAGCGCCAGCGCTGGACGAAGATGGTCCAGGACGCGCTGAACGCCCTCACCGCCGAGGCCGCCCTCCAAGAGGGCCCGCCGGACCAGGCTTCGAGGCAACGCCTGCTCGACAGGAGCGCACAGGCCAGAGCCCAGCTCGATGCGGACTTCGCGCTCGGCTTCATCGACCGGATCGGAGCCGACACCCTCACGCAGGCGGTGAAGGGATTCACCCCACTCGCCGTACAGACGTCCGTCGACGCACTGGTGAAGGCCGACGGCGGCATCGTTCCGCTTCTTCAGAACCGGATCACCCGCTTGAAGTCTCCCGCCGACGAGAGCGACGGCACGATGTGCGCCATCGGCGCGTTCTCCATCCTGGCAGGCGTGGTCATCGACGGCATTCTCGGCGGAATCGCGGCCGTCGGCGGAATCATCGTCATGGCCGACGCCTGCTGACCACGTGTCACTCCATGATGCGTAACGACTGAGGAGTGGGAAGTCGGCCACACCGACTTCCCACTCCTCTCCTGTGCACGTCAGCGGAAGCGCGGTGTCTCGGTGCTACGCGGCGGGCGCCAGTGCCCAGGAGGGCCGGCCCTCGGAGGCGCGTGAACCCGGCCCGCTACGGCGCGGAAGTCCCTTGACCTCAAGCGCGCTTGAACCGCGAGTCTGGCCGGGTGACTCTCCCGTCGGGCACTCGCCTACTGCCACAGACGTATCAGCCACTGTTCGCCTATCGCGACTTCCGGCGACTCCTGCCAGCCCTGGCGGCCTCCGACCTCGGCGATGGGATGAGCATGGTCGCCGTGGCGTGGCTGGCCGTCCTGATCGCGCCTCCCGATCGGTCCGGGCTCGTTGTGGGCGCTGCGATTGCCGCCTATGCCCTTCCGGGCGCCGCCGGTTCGCTGCTCTTCGGCCGCTGTCTGCGTCGCCTGCCTCCCCGACGACTGCTGGCCGCCGACAGTTGGGTCCGCGCGCTGCTTCTCGGATGCGTGCCCGTGGCCTGGGCCACGGGCACGCTGCACCCGGTCCTCTATGTCGTCCTGCTTGCCGGATCGTCGGTGCTGCACGCCTGGGGCAGTGCGGGAAAGTACGCGCTGCTCGCCCGGATGGTTCCGCCGGAGCAGCGTCTGGCCGCGAACGCGCTGGCGAGCTCAAGCAGTTCGGCGTCCGTCGTCGTCGGCCCCGCGCTCGCCGGTTTCCTGGCGACAGTCGCCAGTCCCGCCTGGATCGTCGGCCTCGATGCCGTGTCCTTCGCCGTCCTCGCCGCGCAGGTCGGACGGCTGGGCTCCAAGGCCGAGGAGGCCGCGACGACCGCGCCGATCGGCATCGGCCGATCAGTGGCCGGCCTGCATTTGTTGCGCCGTCAGCCCGAGCTACTCGGGGTTCTCGCCCTGACGTGGTTCTTCAACTTCCTGTACGGACCGGTGGAGGTCGCGCTCCCGCTGCATGTCACCGGTGATCTCCATTCCGGCGCGAGCCTTCTCGGGCTGTACTGGACACTCTTCGGTGTCGGCGCCGTTCTGGGCGCCCTGACCGTGGGCACCCTGCGCAGGCTCCCGCTCTGGCCGGTCACCCTGGGCATCGTCGTCGGCTGGGGTCTGGCCCTCGTGCCTATCGGCCTGGGGGTGCCGACATCCGTCTCCGTCATCTGCTTCGCGTTGGGCGGCGTGATCTACGGACCCTTCACCGCGCTGTCCTTCACCCTGTTCCAGGACCGCACCCCGGCAGCCGGGCTGACCACCGTCCTGGCCGCCCGAAGCGCCACCCTTCTCACTGCCGCGCCCACGGGCACCGCCCTCGGCGGCCCCCTCACCGCCGCGATCGGGCCCCGACAGGTGTTGGCCGCCTCGGGAACCGCCACCATCGCCCTCGCCCTCGTGGCCGCCGCCGTGCGGGCCCGTGGGAATCGTCGAGCGCTCGCCAGGCCGGTGGACCGGGCGACCCGCGACGCCGGGTCCAGATCGCGCGGGTGATCAGGAGGCGTGCGTTCACTCTCAGCTCATTGCAACGCGGCATCAATATGCCCTGCATGGATGGCCATAAAGCCACTCTTCAGCATTGACTAGTACGTGAACGCAATGTACCCGCCGTTCGGGAACTCGCCGCGCGCACGGGCGTCTCCTAGCAGGTGGCCACTGCGCCCGCTCGGCTACCCGTTGGCGAGCGATCCATCACGTGCTGGAGGGCCTCGCTCATGATGAGCAGGAGCTCCGCAGAGACGGCGAAACGGGCGCCCGCCGGAGTGGCGGCTCCGAAAACCTCCGCCCCGCACTGTGACGCTGCGATCAAGGCGTCGTTCATCTGCGTCGCGGCGAGGGCGGAGCGGAGCCAGATGTCGTCGCCCATGACATAGCGCTCGCGGCGTTCACCAGGCGTCGCTACCACGCCTACTTCCGGATGCTGGTCAACTTGACCCGGCCTAAAGGACCGGGCTTGTGGGTAGGGCGCGGCTGGCTGTCGCGTGGCCCCCCACGTCTGAGAGCTGCCGTTAGGCCGGCTCTGGGACGCATGACTGACGCCCCGCTGTCCACGCGGCAGCGCCGCGAGCGGCGATGTTGCGGGCACCGTTGTAGTCCGCGTGCATCATGACGCCGCAGGCGCGGCACGCGAACTCGGATTGGTTCGGCCGGTTCTTCCGGTCGATGTGTCCGCACTCGGAGCATTGCCGGCTGGTGTACGCCGGATCGACGTACACCAGCGGCACACCGGCTCGCCTGGCCTTGTACGCGATGTACTGGCCGAGCTGGTGGAAGCTCCACGAGTGCAGAGAGGTCCGCTGATCCTTGCGCAGCCGTACCCTCTCGCGGATGCCGCTCAGGTCCTCCAGAGCGACACCGCGTGAGGTGCGTTCAGCGGTTGTGACGATGGACTTGGAGATGCAGTGGTTAACGTCCGCCGCGTACCGGGCTTCCTTCCTGGCACGCTTCTTGAGCAGCCGCTTCGCGGACTTGGTTCCCTTCGCCTGCAATTTGCGGCGCAGATCGAGCTGCCGCTTACGGTGTCGATTCAGGCCACGCCCGGCGTGCCGGGTGCCGTCGCTGGTGGCGGCGATGTTGACAATCCCGAGGTCCACGCCGAGGAACCCGGCAGGGTTCGCGTTGAGCGGCGCCTCGGGTACGTCACAGGTGGCAATCAAATAGAATACGCCGTCACGCCGGATCAGATCACTCTCGCCCCTGCGGTGATCCCGAAGAGTCTTGAGGGCATCCGAGGAGCACGCGAACCGCACGTCCTTGAGCCGTCCGGACGTGGTCCAGATGCTCACGGTCCGCACGTCCAACTGCCAGGACAGGCACCGGTCATCGTAAGGCTGGGCCGACTCGGGCCGGAAGGCAATCGGCTTGGACTCGGCCTTTATGCGACGCTTACTTCCCGGCTTGCCGAGGTTCCCGGCCCGGATGTTCGCCTTCAACGTCGTGTAGGCATCACGGACCTTCTTGATCACGTGCTGCGCGGCCTGCGCCCCGAGCCCACGGGCCTTCAACTCGGCATAGGTGTGCTTGCGCAGCTCGTACTCACGCGGGACACCGCGCTCGAACGCGACACCGGACACCCAGCACGCCGCCTCGTTGACCGTGCTCAGGGTGCACCCCAGAGCCGACGCCTGATCAGGCGTCGGCAGGAGCTTCACCCACGTCACGGTCTTCATACCGGCAACCTACAAGGAGGCACTGACAACGCCCGGCCGAGCGGTGACGCAGAGAGCTCCGCCGCTTCGCGGCTCCGGGCCAAGGAAGCGATTCCTCCCGGCTCTGAAGGGCCGGGGCCCCTCGCCAGATCATGCTGAACCACGGGGTGCACGGCAACGATCGGATCCTGTCCCGGCCCGCCGTCGAGCTGATGACCACCAACCGCCTCTCGCCCGAGCAGACCGCCGCCCGCACCGCCCTGGCCCGCGACAACGTCCACCTCTCGTACGGCCAGGGCCAGCACGGCGGTTGGGGCTTCGGGATGGCGGTGCGCACCTACCGCGGTGACTACGCGCCCGTCGGCCAGTTCGGCTGGGACGGCGGGAGCGGCACCTCGACCTACGCCGACCCGGAGAACGGGCTCGTCGGCATCGTGCTCACCCAGGTAGGGATGTCCGTGCCGCACTCGGCGCGGCTGATCCATGACTTCTGGACCACGGTCTACCAGGCGATCGAGGACTGACACCGGCCCGCACAACGAAACCCGCACAACGAAAGAGGAGTGGGGAGGACGTACCGCCCCCGTACCCCCACAAACTGAACCCCGCACCATCCGCTGTCGGGGGGGGGGGGGGCCCGGGCGGGCGCCGCGCCGCCCCCCCG
>NZ_JBICZB010000058.1:0-51903 GCF_043201815.1 Kitasatospora sp. NPDC048296 | reverse complement strand
ACCACCGGCGCGGCGAGCACGGACCGGGCGACCGCGACCGATCGCGGCGATCAAACCCACCCGGCCAGTTGCTCGTTACCGACCCACGCTCCTAGTTGGCCGGGCCTGCTCACCCGCAGCACGCAGGCCATGACGGCAGCATCAACCTGGGACGGCGGCGCTCCGGTGCTCGCGACGTGCTCCTCGGCCGCCTGCAGCAGTTCCGGGGGAGTGCCACCGCTCAGCACCAGGATGGCGTCGCGTATCTCGATGACCTTGCGGTAGGCGAGAAGCTTCCAGGAGCCGCGGGGCCGGACGACCTCGCGGATCCGTGCCCGCGGATCGCTCAACGCCACGTGCGGGACGGCGGCGATCAGCACGCGCCACAGGGGCCACAGCTGCCACACGTTGGCGACGTCGCGTGCTTTGCGGCGCAGCCCGAGGAAGGCGGGCGTGGCCAGCGCGGCGGAACGCAGCACGCCGTGCAGCCCCATCAAGAGAGGCAGTGGCGCGACGATCCAGGCGGCCCGGGTGGGCAGATAGACCAGGTAGCCCAGCCAGAACAGTCCCGCGCAGGCGGTTCCCCCGCTGAACAGCTGCAGGCAGATCCGCAGCGGCCGGTTGTCGCTGCGCTGGCCATAGCGCCAACACACCACGACACAGGCGACGTTGGCCGCCAGCTGCACGCTGATCAGCAGCAGCCAATACGCAGTGGAGGGAAACGGGCCTCCCATCGGCGGAATGGTGTGACCGGTGTGGGTCGGGGCAGTGGCGTCCAGTCCGAGCAGGACGATGACGACGAGCACCGTCGTGCCGTGGAGTTGGACTCTCAGACGCGGGTAGCCGGTGGTGAACGTGACGAAGTCCAGTACTGCGGCTGCCGAGATGACGCCGATCAGGTTCCTTGACACGTCGGCGGGTTCGGTCGAGCCGGTGAGCTGGTGCAGGAAGTTGAGCACCGGGGGGAGGTTCAGGGTCATCGCGGCGGCGGCCGTGGCGATCGCGAGCCAAAGGTTGCGTTGCCATCGCGACCGCACCGCGGACGGTGCCCGTAACAGGACGGTGAACCACAGGGCAGCGACGCTCGCGTTCTGCAACCAGGCTCCGTAGCACTTCAGTTCAGCGAGCATGCTGAATACCGACTCCCATCGCGGCTTCCAGCTTGTCCATCACGCCGAGAGGCCGCCCGGGGGAGGACTCGTCTGCCGTGGTGCGGATCAGGCTGGCGAGCATCTCGGCTTCCTGCTCGTGGCGCGTGGTGTAGTTGGTGCGGGCCAGGAAGCGCCGGAGCATGTTGGGGTCCAGATCGCTGAAGATCTCCTTCAGTCCGGTGGGTTCGGTCAGCTGGACGGAATTGTGGTCGAGGAGCATATGGCCGATCTCGTGCAGCACGATGTGCTCTTGATGCGGCTGGGAGGTGTTGCGTTCCACGAAGATGAAGTCGCTGGTACTGGTCGCGAGCCACAGCCCGCACGCTCCGATCGCCCCCGCCTCGGGTGGCAGCGGCATGAGATGTAGCGGCCGGTTGCGCTGTTCGGCCAGCTGGCGACAGAGCGCCTCCGCGGAGAACGGTCTGGGAAGGCTGAGCTGGTTCACGACCGACTGGCAGTGGCGCCGCAGGTTTCGGTACAGCATCCCCACTATCTGCAATCCCCCAGGACAGGTTGTGGCGGCGCAGCGCCGAAAGGCCTGCGTCCGGCATGGCGACATGCGAGAACTCCATTCACGGTGGGTCTCTCGGCAGGTTGACAGCCCGCCCGTGTGCCAGGCGAGTATCAGGCGTGCACATGACAGGTCTGACCGTGTGGGCGTCCGGCGAGCAGTCGGGCCCCGCAGGTAGCTCCAGCTGGATCAGCCGGCCGTATGTGACCCCCGGTGGCCGGGCTGTCTGTTGGTCGCGGCATCGTCGTCAACATCCTCGACCGGCGAGAGACGTTCGAGCTTGCGGGCCTCGTTGACCATCACCAGAAGGGCGTCCAGGGTCTGTGCGGAGAGCCCGTCGGCCCTCAGCGCGATGCTGCGCACCCGTGCGTTGCGCAGGGCGATGGCCACCTTGAGCTGGGCGTCAACCCGCTCGGCAACCTCCGTGCTCAGGAAGTACTCCGGCGGCACCCCGAAGAACTCGGCGAGGACGTCGAGCTGTTCCAGCGTCACGTTGCGCTTCTTGCCGGTGGCCAGCTCCCAGAGGTAGGTACCGGAGATGGCGCCGCCGGTCATCTCGCGGATCTCCTTGGCGAGCCTGCTGTAGCCGGGCCGCTTCCGCTCATCCGGGTACATGGTCTCGATCAGCCCCTGCAGGCGCCGGTCGAAGCCCTGGGCGAGTGGCCGGCCGACAGGAGAATCCGCACTGGCCATGTGTTGCCTCTCCGCTCTAGGAGTTCACCCGGGACGGTCCGCGCCGGAGCTTCCGCAACCATACCCCGCCTGGCGGGGACATGTCCGCCATAGTTGATGGAATTTGTCAACTATGGCGGATACGTTCGCTCGTTTCTGGTTTAAGTCGCTGTAGTGGACGGACACCTGAGGATGGGTCGCGCTGGGCGAGTTGTTCCCGGTGGCGGAGCCGTAAGGAGCCGTGCGCGGCACGGTCGCGTCCGCGGTACCACGTCCTAGCCTGGCCCGCCCCGAGCGCCCTGTCGATCGCTCACCATGGTATGCGTCCAAGCCCGTTGAACTCCGCCGGTCCGGCTGGGGCGTCGAGCGGTTGTTGTCGCACACTCGGAATAGACGAGGGAATCGACGCAGGTTCTTTTGGTGGGATTCCGGCACGACCCGTTCCGGAGCTCGCCCGCAACCCCCGGGCGATGTCGGGCTCGCTGCCAGTGGGGTGGCCGCTCTGGACTTGCATGCCGAGTCGCGGGGCGGTGTCCTGGCGCTCGCTCGGCTCGGACCGGCGCCGACCGCCGCGTCGAAACGGCTGCGCCGCCTGCTCGGGTATGCGACGGATCTCGTGAACCGGCCAAGCGGCCACCCAGCTGACCGAGGCGTGGCGCTCGCCGGCGGCCCCGGCAGGCCGCCGCGTCGTCCGTCCGCACGGCGCGAGCTGCACCAGGCAACGGTCGGCCCGGCATCGCCGACTGCCTGGTCCGCGCCACCCGCCGGTTGGTTGAGTCCGTCCTGGAAGGATCGATCACTCCGGGCCCGCAAGTTGATGATGTGCCAGAAATGGTTCCCTGAAGAGGGCGGGTGTCGTTCGCAGGCCCAGCGCGTCCGGGCAGCGAACGGCACCCGTCGGGCTTGTTGCGCGCTCACCGCGGAGGACCCGGCCTGAAGCATGCTCCTGCCCGCGCGTCCGAGCGTGCCGGGGTGCGCGGGCGGGCGTCCGCGAAAGTTGACAGGAGCGGTGGAGTGCCGCCTGGCTTCTTGTTCGCTTCAGCGGATGCGTTGACAGGTTCCTGTCCGCTGAGTAGCGTCCCGGTTGGCCTCTGCGTGAGGTTCCCCGAGGCGGGCGGTGGCTGGACGTCGGTTGGGGGCCGGTGGCTCGCGTGGGCCGTTCTCACCGCCCGTGGCCCACCTGCCTCGGTGGTTGTACTGCTGAAATCGCGGCTCTTTGGCCATGCATGGTGGGGTTCGTCGTGGATTCGGTTTCCGGATGGCCAGAAATCAATCTCTACAGGCATCGCGGGGATTCGGATGCAGTTGACGCAGGAGCAGTTAGAGAGCCCTGGCCGGGATGAATTTCCCACCGTCCTAGTGTCGCGTGATCCACTTGCCTACGTGCCCGGGTGCCCGATACGGGCATTGACAGATTTGTGCGACACATAGCAGCTATCGATCAAGGGGGCATGCATGGAAGTGAATTCTCGTCTCGAAATGGAAGAATTCCAGTCGATCTTAGATGGGTTCATTCGATCAGTTCGCCGCATGCCTGGAAAAGTTGCGGTCCGTTGCGGTGACCGCACGCTGACCTATGCCGAACTGGACGAGTCGTCCGACCGTCTTGCAACGGGTATCGCTGCAACAACCTCAGCCACCCCCATCGTGGCGGTCATGCTCCCGCGTGGAGTCGACTTCGTGACCGCCCTGCTCGCCGTGGCGAAGGCCGGCGCGGTATTCCTGCCGCTGGACCCCGCGCATCCCCGTGATCGCCTGGAGCGCATGCTCGGCATCGCCGACCTCTGTGTGACCACCGACGCCGGGGCCGAGATCGCCGCCGTCGTCGGAGTCCCCGCGATCCGGCCGACGGCGGCGGCCGGTCGCAGCACGACTCGTGCGCCCCACCCGGAACAGGTGGCCTACGTGCTCTTCACCTCGGGCACCACCGGTACGCCGAAGGCCGTACGGGTCTCGCACGCGAGCCTGGCCAACCATGCCGCAGCACTGTCCTCCGCCTTCGGTCTGGAGGAGTCCGACCGCGTTCTGCAGTTCGCAACGTATTCCTTCGACGTCGCGCTGGAGGAGATCTTCACGGCGCTGTGGGTCGGTGCGGAAATCGTGGTACTGCCGACCGCCGCGCCGTCCGCTGAGGAATTCTCCGCCTTCCTGTCGGAAGAAGGCGTGACCGTCGCGAACATCCCCACGCCGTACTGGGAGCAGTGGGTCAGGGCGCTGGAAACCGGCGAGTGCCGGATCAGCTCCTCCCTGCGCCTGTTGATCGTGGGCAGCGACATGACGCGCAGCTCCACCCTGGCCGCCTGGCGTCGGATGAGCACGATCGACGTGGTGAACGCCTACGGGCTGACCGAAACCACGATCACGTCCACGATCCGGCGCTTCTCTGGTCCCGTGGAAGGCACCGGGGACGACGATCCCCAGGTGCTGCCGATCGGCTCGGCCGTCTCCGGGATCGAGGCCTGGATCCTCGACGACACCGGGGCGATCGCCCCGGCAGGCGAAACCGGTGAGATCCACATCGGTGGCGCCGGCGTCGCGCAGGGATACCACGCGGATCCCGCGCTCACCGCGGACCGATTCGTCCCCGACGCGGTCTCCGGCCGAAGCGGCGCCCGCCTCTACCGAACAGGCGACCGCGGGTACGTCGACGCGAAGGGCGATCTGCACGTCCTCGGCCGCGCGGACGATCTCGTCAAGATCCGGGGCCAGCGCGTCCATCCGCAGGAGGTCGTCCGGCACCTGGTCGCCCACCCGCATGTCGCATCGGCGCACGTGCTGGCCACTCCGGGCGACACCCGGGCCCCGCGCCAGCTGATCGCCTACATCGTGCCCACGGACCCGCACTCCGTCCCCACCGCCGGACTGCTGCGTGCCCACTTGGGCGAGTCGCTGCCGGCAGCCCACATCCCGGACCGCTACGTCGTCGTGGACGCGCTCCCCCTGCGTAGCAACGGCAAGATCGACGTCGATTCGCTTCCTCGCCCTGTGCTGTGGGGCCGCTCCGACGACGTGCCCTTGAGGGCCCCGGGCACCGCGGTCGAGACGCGCCTCGTGGAGGTCTGGCGCGAGGTCCTGCGGGTGGACGAACTCGGCGTGGACGACTCCGTGTTCGACCTCGGTGGCCACTCACTCGCGCTGATGCAGATCGCCAATCAGGTCCGGCGGGTCTGGCAGGTCGAACTGACCGTCCAGGACATCATGAACGCGCCCACCGTCGCCCTGCTGGCCTCCGTGATAGAGCGCCGCGAGCGAGACGGAGTAGGACTTCCGCCCATCGTACGCGGCGGATCCGATGCTTCGGCTCCCCTGACCGCCCAGCAGCAGCAAGTGTGGTTCCTCGACCGGCTCGCACCGGGCAACGTCGCCTACCACGCGCAGACGACCATGCGTGTCAGCGGCTCGCTCGACATCGACGCCCTCCGACGCGCGATCGAGACGATCACCAAACGGCAGGCCGTCTTCCGCACCACCTTCCACGAGCACGACGGCGTCCCCTACCAGCAGGTACACAGCCGCGTGAACCACGCAGACGTCGAGGTCATCGACATCTCGCACCTGCCGGCGGGTGAGCGCCGCGCCCGTACCGAGGCCCTCATCCGAGAGCGCATCACCGCCCCGTTCGACCTGGGCACGCTGCCGCTGGCCCGCTGGTCGGTGGTCCGCCAGGACGAGCGGGAGCACGAGATCATCCTGGTCGAGCACCACCTCATTCACGACGGCTGGTCGTTCGGGCTCCTGATGAAGGAGCTGCGTGCGGCCTACACCGCCGCGGTCGACGGCGCGCCGCTCGGCCTGCCCGAGGTGGAGTTCGACTACGCCGATTACGCCCGCTGGCAGGCGGCGGCGATGGACTCGCCGGCGATGCGTCGCAAGCGTGACTACTGGCTGGAGCGCCTGGCCGACCGGCCCGCGCCGACGGCACTGCCGACGAGCCGTCCCCGCAAGGCGCCGCAGAGCTTCAAGGGCGGCATGATGCGCCTGGAGGTGCCGGCTCGCACGGCGTCACTGGCGCGACGTCTCGCCCGCGACACCCGGTCCACCGTGTACTCGGTGATGCTGGCCGCGTTCCAGGCCACCCTGGCGCGCTTCACCGGCGAGACGGACATCGTGCTCGGATCCGCCTTCGCCAACCGGCAGATGGCCGAGATCGAGGATGTCATCGGCATGTTCGTCAACCCGGTCGTGCTGCGCACCCAGGTGCCGAGGGATGCCGCGTTCCGAGCTCTGCTCGACGCGACACGCGAGACGGTGGCGCAGGCGGCGGCACACCAGGAGTTCCCGTTCCTGGAGCTGGTCCGCAACCTCAACCCCGACCGGGATCCGACCGCCAACCCCGGTTTCCAGATCATGTTCAGCGCCAACGACTCCCGGATGCCGGACCTCGAGTTGCCCGGGGCGTCGGCCACCGTCTACGAGTTGGACAACGGCTCCGCGAAGGTCGACCTCAACATCGTGGTCATCCCGCGTGCCGAGGCGGAGCCCGGTGCCGACGGCCGCGTCGACAGCCGGATCGCGATGCTGTGGGCCTACAACTCGGACCTGTTCGACCGGGACTTCATGTCCGCCGTCGGGGACTCGTATCTGCGGATGCTGGACGCGGTTGTGACGGACCCCGATGCCGACGTCTTCTCCGTGGACATCCTCGGCCAGACCCGCGCTCGGGACCTGCTCGCACTGTCTCCCGCTCTTCCCGCCGAGGCCCCGACCGCATTGGCGATGTTCGAGGCGGCACTGGCCGAGAACCCCGAGGGCACCGCGGTGTGGAGCACACGCGGCTCGCTCAGCTACACGCAGCTGGCAGCCAGGGCCCGGTCGGTGATCCGGGCCCTCGACTCGGCGATCGCGGTCTCGGAACGCCCCTGCGCGCTGCTGCTCGGCCGTACACCCGACACGATCGCCGCCATGACGGGCATCCTCCTGTCCGGTCGCGGCTACCTGCCACTCGATCCCAACCACCCGGCGGAACGCGTCGCGCACATGCTGCGCGATTCGGGTGCCGACGTTGTCCTGGTCGACTCCTCGACCAAGGGAAGCGTCCCGCCCGGCGACTGGCGCGTTGTCGACCTGTCCGATCTGCCCGAGGAGGAGCCGAGCGCTGACGAGGTCCCCTTCCGGGTCGCTCACCCCGAGGCCACGGCCTGGGTCATCTACACCTCCGGCAGCACCGGAAAGCCCAAGGGCTGCAGGGCAACGCACCGCAACTTCGCCCACTTCGTCCAGCTCACGCTGGACGGCGTCGAACGGGACCTGTTCCAGTCCTCCCTCGCGGCGACCTCGTTCTCCTTCGACATGTCGGTGAACGAGATCTTCCCGACGCTGCTCACCGGCGGCACGGTCGTCCTGGTCGACAGCCTCTTCGACCTCCCGAAGCTGCCGGCCGACCGGGTGCCCCGCCAGGTCAACGCCGTCCCGAGCCTGATGTCGGAGCTTCTGATCGACCACCGTGTCCCGAACGGGGTGCAACTGGTCGACCTCGGGGGCGAGTCGGGCAGCCACGCCTTGGTGGAACGACTCCGCGCCGACGGAGTGAAGTGGGTCCGAATCAACTACGGCCCCACCGAGACCACCGTCTACGCCGTGGCCTGCGAGGCGACCCTGGGCAACGAGACCGGCTGGCCGATCGGCACACCCGGGCCCGGCTCCGTCGCGCACATCCTCGACGACGACCTCCGACCGGTGCCCTACGGCTGCGAGGGCGAGCTCGTCATCGGCGGACCCGTCGTGACCTCCGGCTACCTGGGCCGGGCCAGGCTCACCGCCGACCGGTTCGTCCCGGACCCGTTCACGACGGTCGCCGGTGCCCGGATGTACCGCACCGGCGACCGCGTCCGCTGGCGCGACGGCCGCCTGGAGTACCTCGGCCGGCGGGACCACCAGGTCAAGATCCGAGGCCTGCGCATCGAACTCGGCGAGATCGAGCACGTCCTGCGCGCTCACCCCGATGTGGCGGCGGCCTTCGTCCAACCGCATCCGCACGCGCCCACCGAATCGCTGCTCGCCTATGTGCGCCCCGCTCCGGGCGGCGCCGTGGACACCGAGGCCCTCGCCGCCCACGCCGGCAGCAAGCTCCCGGCGTCGTATCTGCCGTCCGGCTACGTCGTCCTCGACGACATTCCGCTGACCACGTCCGGCAAGGTCGACCGATCGAGGCTTCCCGTTCCGCCGGTGTCCGTTCCCCAGGCCGTTCCCGCCTCGCGGGCGGCCGGCAAGGACTGGACCGAGCTGGAGCGGCAACTCGCCACCATCTGGTCGGACGTACTGCGCCTCGACGCCATCGACCGGGGCGACAACCTGTTCCTGCTCGGCGGCCACTCGCTGACCATCCTGCGGCTGCAGCACCGGATCCACGACGAGATCGGCATAGAAGTTCCGCTGCCGACCTTCTTCTCGCACCCGACCGTGGCCGACCTCGCGAAGTACCTGGCCGAGGAGGCGCGATGACGGACATCGACCGTCCGGACACCGGCCTGCGCCCAGCCGCCCGCAGGGCGCTGACGGCATCGCAACGCGGGCTGTGGTTCGCCGAGCAGATGGACCGTTCAGTGAACGACGGCGCCGTGTTCACCGCCGGCGGCGCGACCGGGTCGGCGGCCTTCCACATCAACGCCTCACTGCGACTGCGCGGCCCGATCGACCCAACAGCGCTGCACGCCGCCCTCAACGGCCTCCTGGACCGGCATCCGACGCTGCGGGCCAAGGTCGTCGACGACGGGGAGCTGTACCTGGAGGACCGTGGGCCGACATCGATGGCACTGCCGCTGGTCGATTTCTCGGCCACACCGGATACCGCCGAGCAGACGGCCCTGGCTCGGGTGGACCAGGAGGTCCGCCGACCGTTCGCCACCACGCAGGGCCCCCTGCTGCGCGGTGTCCTGCTGCGGCTGGCCCCCGACGACCACGTGCTGTGCCTCGTCGTCCACCACCTCGCGGCCGACGGGCTCGCCCTGGCGACCGTGTACCGGGACCTGGGCACGCTCTACCGGCGCCACCTGCAGCGCGACGACACCCCGCTGCCGGAATCGGTCTCCTGGTTCGACCTGGGAGAGCCTGGGGCACGGGACACCACGCACCTTGAGCGGCTCGTCGCTCCCCTGCGCGACGCGCCGGTCACCAGCGAATTGCCTTCCGACCGAGCCCGCACCGACCAGCCCAGCACCGCGGGCGCCGCGTTGCAGCTGGCGGTCCCGGACGAGTTGTGGCAGGCGCTGCTGTCGGCGTGCGCTCGGTGGCGGGCCACGCCCTACATGATCCTTCTCTCGGCGTACGGGGCCCTGCTCTCCCGGACTACGGGCAGCCGCGACATGGTCATCGGCACCCCCTCCTCCGGGCGCACGACGGCCCGGGAGCACGACGCCGTCGGAATGTTCGTCACGACCTGGCCGCTGCGTGTGCGGATCGAGGGCGATCCCCGCGCATCGGAGTTTGTCGCCCAGGTCCGCGACACCGCTCTGGGGGCGATGGCGGCGGGCGGGTTCTCCGTCGAGGACGTCATCGAGCACCTGCGGCTGCCCCGTTCGCTCGACAGCGCTCCACTCGTCCAAACAGTTTGCAGTTTCGAACAACTCGGCATCGAGCCACCCGTGTTCGGCGAGCTAGCTGCCGAACGCGTGGTCCTGCCCTGCACAGCCAGCAAGTTCGAGCTGAGCCTCGGCATCCGCGCATCAGCCGAAGGGGTGCTCACGGACTGGGAGTACCGCACGGACCTCTTCGACGAGGCCACCGTGCGCGCACTGGCCGAGGCCTATCTGGCAGGCCTGCGGGACATGGTCGCCGACGCGGATCCGCGCATCTCGCAGATATCGTTCTCATCGGTCCCGTCCGTCCTGGCGGGCAAGCGCACGCCGTCCGATGAGCCGGCGCCCGCAGCGCTGCCGGTGCCGCAGCGCATCGCCGCCCAGGCGGCCCGGACACCCGATGCCGTCGCGCTGCGCTCGGCGGAGCAGTCCATGACCTACCGCGAACTGGACGCGGCCGCCCGCGCGATGGCCGGGCGGTGGCTGGCCGCGGGAGCACGTCCGGAGCAACCCGTCGTGGTGGCGGTCTCCCGCGGCGTGCACTGGGCCGTCGCGGTCCTCGGCGCCTGGTATGCGGGGACGGCGATCGTGCCCGTCGACACGACGTTGCCGCGCAAGCGGGTCCGGGCGATGCTCGACCAGCTCGACGTCCGGCTCGCAGTAGCCGACACGCCGGCAGAAGCCGGAGAGTTGAGGGAGCGGTGGGGGATCGACCTCGACTGGATCTCCGCCGACGGAGCCAATGAGCCGAACGGGGACTGCGCGACGATACCGGGCTCGCTCGCCTACATCGTGTTCACCTCCGGCTCCACGGGCATGCCGAAGCCGGTCGCGGTGGGGCACGACGCACTCGCCCACCACGCCAGTCTGTTCGCCGAAGGGCTCGACCTGACCGCGTCGGACGTCTTCCTCCAGTTCGCCGCACTGTCCTTCGACGTCTCGTTCGAGGAGTCGCTTCCGCTGTGGTGCGTCGGCGGTGAGGTCGTGTTCATCAGCGACAACGCCGTGACCCCGGCCGACCTCGAGGTCGTGCTGGCCGAGCACGGGGTGACTCTCCTCGACCTGCCCAGCTCGTACTGGGCGGAGTGGGCCCGAGACCTGCGCGGCCGACCCCGGCCACTGCCGGCATCGCTTCGGCTCGTGGTCATCGGCAGCGAGGCCGGCCATCACGTCGATCTCGAGGCCTGGCAGCGGCTCACGGGCGTCGAGATCCTCAACGCCTACGGCCAGACCGAGACGACGATCACCTCGGTGACCTGGTCCTCCCGGGACGCATCCGGAGGCGATGCCGGCGGCGACGTGCTGCCCATCGGGAAGCCGATGCTGGACACACGGGTCTACGTGCTGGACACCGAGCTCAAGCCGGTCCAGGCGGGCCTGGCGGGCGAGCTCTACCTCGCCGGCCCCTGTGTGTCCCGCGGGTACCACGGCCGCCCCCGTGAGACGGCCGACCGCTACCTGCCGGACCCCTTCTCTCCGATTCCGGGACAGCGGATGTACCGCACCGGAGACCGCGGCCGCATCGCCCCTGACGGTCAACTGAGGTTCCTCGGGCGGGTGGACGACGTGGTGAAGGTCCGCGGGCACCGGGTGGGCCTGCGCGAGGTCGAGGCGCTGATCCGCAGTCACTTCGGCGTCGCCGATGCGGTGGCCCGGGCGAGGCGGACCGAGGGAAGCACCGAGATCGCAGCCTACGTCGAACCGACAGCCGCACAACCGTCCCTCACCTCCGCCGAGGTGCGGGCGCATCTCGCGGAGTCGGTGCCGAGCTACGTCGTGCCCGCGCACATCGTGATCGTGCCGAAGCTGCCGCGCACACCGGGCGGCAAGCTCGACCCGTCCAGGCTTCCCCCGCTGCCGCGGGACACTGCAAACAGCCACCGGGCTCCGGACGAGGGCACCGACCACGGGGTGCAGGGCTCCCTCCGCAGGATCTGGGCAGAGGCGCTGGGCGTGCCCGACGTCGGCCTCGATGACAACTTCTTCGCGCTCGGCGGCGATTCCATCCTGGCCATCCGGGTGGTGTCCGCGGCCAAGGCCCAGGGGCTGGACCTCGCGGTGGTCGACCTGTTCCGCCACCAGACCCTCGCTGCCCTCGTCCAGCACACCCAGCCCTCCGCGGCCGATCGCAGTGACCTACCGGCCACCTCGACTCGGTCCAGCTCCGGGGCCCTGGTGTCGGCGCTGGACCTCTCGGAAGCCGAGGCCGTCCAGCTGCTGGCCCGGTTCGTCGACGCCGAAGACGTACAGCCGGCCACTGCCCTTCAGGAGTGGGGCCTGAACCGCCTGCGAGTTGCTCCGAAGCCCGGCCTGTTCCGCGTGCACGAGGCGTTCGACCTGACGGGTACCGACGCCGACGCCGATGCCCTGGTGCTCGCCTGGCAGGCGGTGGCCGAACACCATCCGGCCCTGCGCACGTCGTTGCACTGGGACGGAGACACCGCTCTGCAGGTCGTCCACCGAAATGTGCGAGTCCCAGTCGAGCGGCATGACCTGCAGGATCTCGACACCGCCGCAGCCCAGGCCTACCTCGGCGACTACCTGGTCCGGCTAAAGCAGGAGCCGGTCCACCCCGAGGACCCCTGTCCGCTACGGATCGTCGTCTTCGACCTCGGCCCGGGCTCGGCCTACCTGCTGTGGACCTTCTCGTACCTCGCCATCGACGGATGGTCGTTCCCGCACATCCTGGCCGACCTCTTCACCGTGCACGACGCTATCCGCGAGGGCAGGTCGTGGCAGCTCGCGGCGCGACCTGTGGCCGAAGCCATCGGCGTCGGCGCATCCACCCGTTCACCGCAGGGGCCGGCGGAAGCGTTCTGGAAGAACAGGGCACGGGCCGGGAGCCGAGGACTTGCCGCGGCGCCATCCGACACGCGGGATCCCGGCGGGTACGCACACCAACGCGCGTGGCTCGGGCTCGAACACACCTCATCGCTCATCGGGGCGGGGCGGCACCACGGGCTGACGCTACACACACTCGTCCTCGGGGCCTACGCCCTGTCGTTGAGCCAGACGCTGGGAAACGAGACCGTCGTCTTCGGCACCGTCGTCTCGGGACGCTCCGACCCCGCCCTCGACGAGATTGTGGGAAGCCTCGGCAGCAGGCTCCCAATGTGGGCCGACGTGCCCGGCGACGCGGTCTGCGTCGAATGGCTCCACGAGCTGCAGACCGAGCACGCGGAGGTTTCCGCCTACGAGCACGTCTCACTGATCGACCTGCATCGCTGGGTCGGCACGGATCCGGGAGAGCTGTACGACACCGAAGTGATCGTCCAGAACTTCCCGTTCGGCGAAGGGCTCCAGGGCCGAGTTGCCGGCTGGAACCCGGTGAGCAACGGATCCCGAGGCGACTCCGCCCTGCGCCTGACTGTCTGGCCGGACCCCTCCTTGCTGCTCAAGCTGAGTTACGACACATCAGGTATCTCCGACAGCCGCGCTCTTGCGCTTCTGGCGTGCATGCGCACGGTGCTCGAGCGGATGGCAGCGGACCTGTCCCGGCCACTCAGTGAATACACGAACGGCATCACGCCCACACCCATGACCAAGAAAGGCTGAATGGCATGAGCACGGACTACACGGTGGTGTACAACACCGAAGAGCAGTACTCCATTTGGCGCGCGGACACCGAGCCGCCGGCGGGCTGGTCCACCACCGGGTTCACCGGAACCCGCGAAGAATGCCTGGACCGGATCAACGCCGAGTGGACCGACATGCGGCCCCGATCGCTGCGGGAGCACCTCGCAGCGGCCCAGCAGTAGGTCCGCCGCGACCACCGACCAGAAGCGAAGGAACACGGAATGGCGAACGTCGACTCCGATCTCGAGCCGGCAGCCACTGCCGCCCGGCCGATCAGCGTATGGCGGCAGCGCAACTTTCAGGCCATGTGGTCTGCGCACACCGTCAGTCAGTTCGGGACTCAGATCACCTTCTTCGTCATCCCTGTGCTCGCGCTGACGACCCTCTCCGCGTCGACCGGCCAACTCGGCCTCATCTCGGCGATGGAGACCCTGCCCTTCCTCCTGGTTGGCCTGCAGGCGGGCGCACTGCTCGACCGGTGGGACCGCAAGCGCGTGATGGTCACGGCGGACATCGGCCGGGCCGTGGCCATCGCCCTGCTGCCCATCGGCTACCTCGTCGGGCTGTTGAACGTGCCCCTGCTCTGCGCGGTCGGGTTCGCCATCGGGCTGTTCACGGTGTTCTTCGACATCGCGAACCAGGCGTTCCTGCCGACGGTCGTGGCCCGGGAGCAGACCCCGGACGGCAACAGCAGGCTGGAGTTCTCCCGCTCGACGGCGGAACTGGCGGGCCCGAGCCTCGGTGGCCTCCTGCTGCAGGTGGTCACCGCACCCCTGATCCTCGTGGTCAACTCCGTGAGCTACCTGGTGTCCGCGCTGCTGCTCAACTTCATCCGGATACCCCAGGCGCAGGCACCGGAGCCCCAGGCGAAGACCAGGATGCGCACCCAGATCGCCGAGGGACTGCGGTTCGTCTTCGGTCATCGGACCTTGCGGTCCCTGGCCCTGGCGACTGGTATCAGCAACCTCGTAGGGCTGGGCGGCGCGTTGGGGGCCGTGCTGACCGCGTACGCCCTGCGAGACCTGAAGCTGTCGCCGGGAGAACTCGGGCTGGCCCTGACCGTCGGAAACTGCGGCGCGCTGCTGGGCGCCACGTTCAGCAGCCGTCTCATCAAGCTCGTCGGGCTCGGCAGGGTCCTGATAGCGGCCAAGTCCATGTCGGGAATCGCCGTGATCATCCTGGCGACTGCGGCCCCGGCGCGCGCCGTACCCACACTGATCGCCACCACCGGCATCATGGCGTGCGGCATCACCGTCTACAACATCGGGCAGGTGAGCCTCCGCCAGGCCATCACGCCCACCGGAATGCAGGCTCGGATGAACGCCTCCGTCCGGTTCGCCATCTGGGGAACCCTCCCGGTCGGCGCCATGGCCGGCGGCTACCTCGGGTCCGCTCTCGGCACACGTCCCACCCTGTGGATGATCGCCGGAATCGGCCTCTTCTCGTGCCTGCCACTGATCTTGACCACGGACATCCGGACGCTGCGCGCCTTTCCGTCGCAGCCATCCGACTGATCGAAATCAGCACACGTCCCGTCTCGGGTACGTGATTCGGCTCTGTACCTGCAAAGTGATGAAGCATTTGGGGGAGAAATGCGTAGGTTCACCCTTTCTGAAGACGAACGCCGAGACCTCATCGGTCTTGTGAACACCCTCGTGGACTCCAAGTCGTCCTGGGACCCGCTGAACGCGGTCGACCGGACGGCGATGGCCGCCGAACTGCTGCCGCTGCGGCTGAGGCAGTTCCTGGCCTCCGCACGTACCGAGGAGTCCGACGTGATCACGGTCTCCGGCCTGCCTCTCAGCACCGACATGTCACCCACCCCGGCGGGTTGGCGTGTCGCGGCCGACACCAGGGCTGGCTATTGGGAAGAGGCCCTGCTGATGCTGGTGGCCTGCGGGCTGGCCGACCCGTTCGCGTGGGCCGACCAGCAGAACGGCCGGATTCTGCACGATGTGTGCCCGACCCTGGGTGAGGAGAACTCGCTCACCAGCGCCAGCAGCGCGGCGAATCTGTCACTGCACACCGAAGACGTCTTCCACCCCTGCCGAGCCGACTACGTCGCCCTGCTGTGCCTGCGGAACCCGGACGCCGCCGGCACCACGATCGTGCGCGCCTCCGAGCTGGACCTGCCGCACCGCGACCGGCTCTTCGGCGACCACTTCAGGTTCTTCCCCGACGACTCGCACACCGAGGGCGGCGACGCCGAAGCAGCTGCACGCAAGGCTCAGGTCGGCTCCGTGCTCTTCGGATCCAACGACCTGCCGTACTTCCGGTTCGACCTCGACTTCATCGCCCCGGCCGATACCGCCGACACACAGACGCGGGCCGCGATCACTGACGTCCAGACACATCTCGAGAAAGCCGTCGAACGAGTGGTCCTCGAGCCTGGAGACCTCGTATTTCTGGACAACTACCAGGTCGTGCACGGCCGGGAGCCGTTCCGGGCCCGGTTCGACGGCACCGACCGCTGGCTGAAGCGGGTGAACTTGATCCGGGACGTGCGGCGGATCTTCGCCCACACCGGACAACGCAGCCGGGTAATCGCCTGATGACACGCGCCGGCGCACTCATCTTCGGCAGCTTCCGTACGTACGTCCCGCGCCCTGAGGCCGACACGGCGCTGTTCTGCTTCCCTCATGCGGGCGGTGCCGCAAGCTTCTTCAGCTCCTGGGCTTCGCTCGCCCCAGCCCAGGTCGCGATCCACGCAGCCCAGTACCCAGGGCGCGAGGACCGCTTTGGTGAACCGCTCGCCACCGGCATCTCGAAGTTGGCCGACGCAATGGCCGTCGAAGTCCTCGCCGTCAGGGAGCGCCGGGTGATCCTCTTCGGGCACAGTTTGGGCGCGCTCCTGGCGTACGAGGTGGCTTGCCGCTTGGAGGAGAGTGGTACGCCCGCAAGCCGCCTCGTGGTCTCGGGCATGGGGGCGCCGCATCACGTTTCCGGCGCGTTCTCGCGTCTTGAGGATCTGCCTTCGGCGATGGCCGAACTGCGCAGGCTGGGCGGGACTGATAGCGAAGTGCTGGACGCGCCAGGCCTCCTGGAGTTCCTGGCAGCCGTATTCAAGGCCGATTCCGACCTCGCCGCGGAGTACCGCCATACGCAAGGGAAGAAGCTCACTGCGACTCCCGTGGATGTATTCCTCGGCGACCGCGACCCCGACCTCGGGCCAGCCCAGGCCGAGCATTGGGCCGAGCTTGCGGCCCGCGCACAGGTGACAGTGTTCCCTGGCGACCACTTCTATCTCACACCGCAGCGGACCGAGGTTCTCGCTTCCGTCCTTCGTCCACAAGTCGCCTGAAGTTTGGCCAGATCGACCGCTACGTAGCACGATCTGCGATCCCAAGACCGCGTAACCCAGTCAAGATCACCGGTAAACCGTGTGCGGGAAACCGCACGCACGGATCGAAAGGGGACGGAGGAACCGGGCCGACAGAGCCCGCGCCTCCAACTACCGATGACCCCGACCCAGCGCGGCCTGGCGGCCGCCTCCACAGTCCTGTCCGTCCTGCTGATCACCGGCACGCTGACGCCTCAGGCGATGGCCGCAAGCCCGCTGCCCACTGATGTGGCCGTCGTGCCAGGCGAGTTCGAACCGGTGGGGACAACCCTGATCGCCTGGGCGATCCTCGACCAGGACTCCGCTGATCTGAAGGCGTACTTCGTCAACCTGATACGGGCCGCCTCCGAGAACTCCCGTGTCGTGGTGGTCGGCGATCACCCGGGCGCGGTCGACAACGCCCGCACCGCACTGGCTGCTGCGGACGTGGACACCTCGGAGATCGACTTCGTGGACAGCAGTCTCAACTCCTGGTGGATTCGCGACTACGGCCCGATCGCGGCCCGCACCACCGACGGTGGCATGCGTTTCATCTCCACCAGGTACCACCCCGACCGTCCGCAGGACGATGCGTTCGCCCCCAGTCTGGGCGCCCTGTGGAACGTACCGGTGACACGCGCCGACCTCGGAACCGAAGGGGGCAACTTCCTGTCCGACGGGGCCGGCGGCTGCCTCGTCACCAACGCGATCCTCAGCAACCCGTACAACGTCACGAACCACGTGACGGCAGAGGACGTGCAGACCATGTTCCGCTCGCTGTACGGCTGCAAGGTGACGACGTTCCTCGACCCCATCAAGGGCGAACGCACCGGCCACGTCGACATGTTCGCGGCCTTCACTGGCAACAAGGACATCCTCGTCGGCGCGTACAGCCCGAGCGACGACCCGGACAACGCCGCGGTCCTCGACGCCGACGCCGCCCGGCTCACCGCGGCCGGCTACCAGGTGCACCGGGTTCCGATGCCCGCGCACAAGGACGGTGTGTTCCGCTCCTACACCAACTCCCTTGCGGTGAACGGCGCGGTCCTCGTGCCGATATACACCGACGACACCACGTACGAGGAGACGGCACTCGACGCTTACCGTGCTGCCTTCCCCGACCGTCAGATCGTGACGATCGACGCCACGGCGATCATCAAGACCCGCGGTGCAGTCCACTGCACCACCATGACCATCGCCGACCAATGACCTGGGCAGCGCCGGGGGGGGGGGGGGGGGGGGGGCGGGCCCGGCCCCCCCCCCCCCCCCCGGCGCCCGCCTTTCGGCTACGGCCAGCCAGCGTAACGCGATGACCTCCCTCGCCGCCCCCATCGGCGGTCAGAGGGAGGGTGGGCCGTCGTGCATCCGTCGAAAGTACAGCGCCGCCTGGTGCCGGGGCCCACGCGATGGGGGTCGTCGGCGCCAGGAGTCAGTCCGTCCAGCACGTGCGGAAAAGCTGCCTGATTGGCGACATTGGAGTTTATGCTGTTATAGCACTTGGCTTTTGATATCTCGTCAGAGACAAGGGATGTCGGGAATGGTCGGTGGTGACGACGGCGATGCCCGCAGGCAGACTCTTGAGACCTGGGCCAGCGCGATCGGCAAGCCGGTTGGGGAGAACTACTCTCCGTACTCGCGATGCAAGGAGTGCTTGACCACGGTCGAGTGGAGGATGTCCACCGGGGGCAAGTGGATCCCCCTGCAGCCTAAGGACCTGCCCAGTTCCCGGGTGCCGGCCAGAGTCGCATGGCACGAGGACGACGAAGGCCTGGTCAGGCCGGGCCGGAAGACCGGTCGGTGCAGAGTGATCCACTACGCGGTCTGCCCCGCACGGGTGGGCACGCTGGAGCCCGAACTCGACGAAGTGCGACGGATGCTCGGCGTACGGGGCCGCAGCTATCGGATCGCCACCGGTGAGGACACGCCGCTGCAGCTCACGCCGAACGAGTACGGCATTTCCCCGGAGGCAGAGCAGGAAGGTGCGCTCTTCACCGAGAACGAGGTCGACGATCACAGCAGCGCGCTCGTGGAGGTATCACGGTGGGATGACTGGCTCCAGGTCCAGGTCGGCGACCCCGACGACCTGACCAACCCGGCCTACGTTGCGCTCAACCGCATGGGCGAGCGAGCCGACGGCACATGGCTGATGCCGCGCACACCGAAGAACGAAGGCCAACTTCGACGTCTCGCCACACAGAACAAGTGGCGATGGATAGACCTCCCCGGTGCCGGCCCGGACACGCCCAAGATCACACCTTTCGTGCCTCGCCCGAGCACCGGCACTGGCTGATCAGACGATTTCGCTGAGCCCCGCGCGACGGGGCGCCTCCGTTGTTGTCAGGGCGGCGGCCGGCGTGCCGGGCGGTCGACCAGCAGGCGACCGGATGCCTCCGTACGTATCGAAACCGGGCTCAGCACAGGGCAGGGGTGGGGCGGGTAGTCAAAGGGAGTAGTCGCGAGGCCGCATGGTGGTCGCCAGTCCCAGCGCCGCGCGGACGGCTTGGTCCGCGTCCATGCTGGCGTGTTCGGCGTCGCGGGTGACGGCCATCTGGCGGTGGATCTCGGTGCGGGTGGTCTCGGCTGCTGCTGCCTGCCAGGCGGACACGGCCTTTCGGTGCTGGTCGAGTACGACGGCGAACTGCTGCTCAACCCCGGCCGGCGCTCCGACCTTCTGCAGTTCGTCCACCGCGTGCCGGCCGGCCGCCGCCATCTCGTTCGCCCAGGCAGTCAGGTGGTCGTTGGTCAATTCTCCCGCATCCAGGCCGTCTGCAGAGACGCTGTCCCCTCGGGACGGACGACACCAGGGACAATCGACCGGCCTCGACCACGCCCTCGAATATCGCCGGGCGCCGCACCGCCTGCCTGACCGGCGACACCACCGAGGCCGGTGGTCGAACCGACACGAATGCGATCTGGGCGGCCCTCCAAGAGGCATCCCAACAGCGTCAGTTGAATGTCCAGCAGCTCTTCGCTCCGGCCGCCACCGCCGACCGGGCACTGCCCTACCTCGCCGGGCTCGCCGCCCAGCATTGCGACTTGGTCGTCACTGTCGGCCCCACCTTCGGGCAGGCACTGAACGCCGCCGCCAAGGCCAACCCGCACACTGCATTCGTCGCGGTGACCACCGAGGGACTGCCCGCGCCCGCCGGGGTCGACACGGTCTCGGGCAACAACACCGACAAAGCCGCCGAAATCCGCCGCCGGGCGCTCGCGCTGCCCGCTCCGGGCCGCTGAGTCGAACTGCGCGCTCCAACGACTCGGGTGATCTCTTTCCGACCGCATCAAACTTGGTCGGAATACAACCGCCTCTGTTCCCGCCATCGGGCCCTGGGAGTGCCCGGTCGACCGACGTAGAGCAGAGCGCTACGGGCCGAAAGACACGACGGCGCCCGCGGCCAGGCCCACCGCGATGAACTCCTGCAGCATGCGGGTGACCCCGCGGTGCGGCGCAGGAGCAGCGACGCCGCGGTGCCGGCCGCGCTGATCCGCACAGTCCGCTCCGCCCGGCAGCGAGGCACCGAGGTGACACCTCGCGAGCTCCTGCGCCAAGCCCAGCTGCGCAGGAGCTCGGCGCCGTCGTGCGCGCGAACCCTGTCGACCGAGCTCTGGAAGTAGCCAGGCCCGCCACGGTCGGTGTCCTGGCGGAAGCGGCCGCGACGGCGGCAGCCGACGGGGCAGTCCTGCTGGTCACGGGCCCTCCGGGACAGGGCAAGTCCTGGGCGTGCCAGCAGCTGGTCGACCAACTCACCGGCGACGGATGGCTGGTCGCGGGACCTGCCCGTCCAGATCGTGGTGCGGATGCGCTCCGACAGGGTCTTCTTCAACCCCGTGCCCGACGACTACCGGGTGGGCCCCAAGGGCGGCCAACCCCGCAGTCACGGAGCCCGGTTCGCGCTGGCCGATCCTACGACCTGGCGCGATCCCGACAGCGACACCGAGCACACCACCCGCCGCTACGGCACCGCCCGCATCCGGGCCTGGCACCGCCCGCATCCGGGCCTGGCACCGCCTGCATCCACGCATCTGGCGACGCTCCGCCTGGAGCGACCACCAAGGCCAACTCCCCATCGTCGAAGGCACCCTGATCCGCCTCGACGTCGACCACCTGCCCTCCGGCGGCACCCCGAAACCGGTCTGGCTGTGGTACTCCCACCCCACACCCTCCGGCGACGACACCGACATCGCTTGGCACGCGTTCCTACGGCGCTCCGACCTGGAACACACCTTCCGCTTCCTGAAGCAGGACCTCGGCTGGACCCGCCCGAAGCTGCGCGAGCCCTCAGCGGCCGACCGCTGGACCGCCCTGGTCCTGGCCGTCCACACCCAACTCCGTCTCGCCAGGCCACTGTCCGCCGACCTCCGCCGGCCCTGGGAGAGACCGCAGCCCGTCGAACGCCTCAGCCCCGCTCGGGTCCGACGCGGGTTCCGCAACATCCGCACGACCCTGCCCTGCCCAGCTGCCGTTGCGAGACCTTCCCGCCCCGGTGCCGGGCGCCCACCCGGCCGGCCCAACCGCCGCCGAGCCCCCATCTATGACGTCGGACTCGCCCTGGTCACCAACCAATAGCGAACAGACAGGCGAGAACCCGAACGCCGGAGAAGATGATCAATGGAGGTAAAACGACAAGCTGACAGATCTCCACGGGAGAAACCCCCAGCTCAGGTTTCAGTGGTTGGCGGGGGCGCTCCCGTCCGAGCAAAAGTGCCCAGCTGCCCCCTCACCGCTAGCAACGGGTACCGCCCGCTGCATGTAGGCAGCGACAGGAAGCTCAGCCCGTTGCCCCGGCGTGGGATTGTTCTCCCACGCCGGGGCGGATCCGTCGACGCCAACGACACCATCGACCTGGCCGGCGGGGCGAAGGCCACGCTCGACGGCTCGATCGAACTCGACCCGACCGTCACCTTCTCCTACCAGGGCAGCAGCCGCCTCAGGACAGCAGCGCCGGCAAGCCCGTCGTCCAGGGCAGGGCCCACCTCTCCGGCGGGATCGGGATCGACGGCGCCGTCCTGGGCCGCATCGCCATCTTCGGCACCCCGCTGTTCGAGAAGGACCTGCCGTTCAAGGTCTGCCGGCACGAATGGCCGATCGTGTCGGGCTCGTACACCAACGCCGGCCCCAGCGCCACGCCGAAGAACTGACGCCAAGTCGGCCGCACCACCGGGATCCGGCCTCACGCCGGGTCCCGGTGAGCCGGGCACCGAGTTCAGCGCGCCCCGCAAGGGCCGCCCCGCCAACCGTGACGAATCGCGGGCGGGCGGCCGCCGCCTGTACGACGGCGCCATCACCACCGGCGTAGCCGAGGACGAGACGCACCGGCCGGAGCGCGGGCCGCCCCTTTCCCTCGCTGTTCTGCCTACCCGGGCGGCCGAAGCCCCCCGGCAAGGCCAGGAACAGCCCACGGCCGCACCGTACCGCTGAGCCCGGACTCGACGGCCTCGGCGATCTTCTCCTTCTCGGTTCCGCCGGGCATCCCCCGGTTCTGCCGAGGAGAGAACGTGCACCGAGATCACCTGGTCCAACCAGTTGACCAGTCGTGGGTTCCGGGGCCATCCTCATCGGCATGACGGAAGCACCCATCAAGCGGGAGTCGGTCTCCGACCAGCTCTTCACGGTTCTCCGGGACCGGGTCCTGAGCGGCCACCTGCCCGCCGACAGCGCGCTGACCGCCGAGCGCGATCTGGCCGCGGAGTTCGGCGTCAACCGGCACGCGGTCCGTGAAGCGGTCAAGCGCCTGCAGCAGGCGCGGCTGGTGGAGGTGAGCCAGGGCGGACGCACCCGCGTCCTCGACTGGCGCACCAACGCCGGGCTTGACCTCGTGTTCGACGTCGCGCGCGGCAATGCGGTCTTCACCGAGTTCCAGCGCGACGCGATGGAGATGCGGGCCTGCATCGGCGCGGACGCGGCACGCCTGTGCGCCGATCGCCGCTCCCCGCAGACCGCCGAGGCCATCGTCGGGGCCGCCGAGGCCTACGACGGCATCGGGGCCGACCTGGCCGCGCTGGACGAGGCGGACGTCGCCCTGTGGCGGCTGATCGTGGCGGGCTCCGGGAACCTCGCCTACCTGCTGTCCTTCAACACCCTGGTCGGCGGAGCCGTCGCCAGCGGCGAGGTGCCGCTGGTCCACCGCACCGCCGAACTGCTCGACGTCGCGATCCGCCGGCGCCTCGCCGAACTCATCGCCGCCCGGGACGCGCAGGCCGCCGAGCAGGTGGCCCGCGAGATGCTCACCCGCACCGTCACCGCCATGACCCGCGCCAGTACCGAGCAGGAGGCCAGATCGTGATACCCGCCGTCATCTACGCCGTACCGGCCTTCCTCCTGCTCCTGGTCCTCGAACTCCTCTCCTACCGCTTCCTGCCCGACGACGACGAACGCGGCTACGAAACCCGCGACACCGCCACCAGCCTGTCGATGGGCATCGGAAGCCTGGTCATCGGAGGGCCCTGGCGCGTGGTCGCCGTCCTCGCCTACGCCGCCCTGTACACCGTCGCCCCCTGGCACCTGCCGACCGACTCACCCTGGACCTGGCTCGTCCTCTTCCTCGCCGACGACCTCGCGTACTACGTGTTCCACCGCGCCCACCACCGCGTGCGCGTGCTGTGGGCCAGCCACGTCCCGCACCACTCCAGTCTGCACTACAACCTCTCCACCGCCCTGCGGCAGAGCTGGACCCCGATGACCAGCCTCCCGTTCTGGCTGCCCCTCGCCCTGCTCGGCCTGCCGCCGTGGATGATCCTCCTCGAACAGTCCGTCAGCCTCGCCTACCAGTTCTTCCTCCACACCGAACGCGTCGACAAGCTCTGGCGCCCCGTCGAGTGGCTCTTCAACACCCCCTCCCACCACCGCGTCCACCACGCCTCCAACAAGGCCTACCTGGACCGCAACTACGGCGGCATCCTGATCGTCTGGGACCGCCTGCTGCGCACCTTCCAGGCCGAGGACGACGAGAAGGTGGTCTACGGCCTGACCAAGAACATCCACACCTTCAACCCGCTGCACGTCGCCTTCCACGAGTTCGCCGCCGCGTGGCGCGACGCCCGCACCGCCGACCGCTGGCGCGACAGGGCCGGCTACTTCCTCGGCCCGCCCGGCTGGACCCCGGCACCCCCGCCGTCGGCAGGCACGACCGTCTGAGGGCGTCCACGTCCGCCCGTTGGACCAGCCGTCCCACAGGATGTGGTGGTGGTTGAGGATCAGCACGTGCCGGTCCGCGCCGAGCCGGATGAGCAGGAAGCGCAGCAGCGGCGGCTTCGCGAGATCGAAGCGGCGCTCGCGGTCCTCGGCGCGCAGCCGCTCGACCTCGGCGGACTGCTCGGTGGCGGAGAGACCTCGGAGGTCCACCTCCGTCCAGGGCAGCTTCACCTGGCGCGGGATCACCTGCACCACCTTGCCCGAATCCATCTGGTGGAAGGCCACCTTGAGGTTGGGGTGGCGTTCGAGCAGCGCGAGGCCGGCGGCCTGGAGAGCGGCCGGGTCGACCGGGCCGTCCAGGTGGAGGGTCAGCTGGGACGCGTAGACGTCGACGCCCTCGCTGTCGTACTGGGCGTGGAAGAACAGGCCTTCCTGGAGCCGCGAGAGCGGCAGGATGTCCTGGATACGTGCGTTGGCCATGGTCTTACAGGTCCCAATCCGCGAACTTGTCTTCAATCAGGTCGATCTCGTCCTGGCTCAGCTCGGCCAGGGATACGTCCCAGGTGCTCAGGCCGCCGGCCTCGCCGCCCTCGGCATGCCGCACCAGGGCGACCAGCGCCTCGAACCACAACTCGCCCAGCCGCCGGACCTCGTGCTCGGCCAGCACCCCGGTCGCCCACGACCAGGCGGCGGTGAAGTGGGCGCCGTCGGCGCGGTCCTCGGTGCGGGCGTTGACGGTGACGGTGTGCGCCAGCGGTGCCAGGTCGTCGGCGCCACCGAACATCGCGCCCATCTCGGGGGCCGGCCCCCACGCGGCGGGCTCGCCGCCCCGCCGCTCGGTGGCGAAGCGACCGAGGTAGTTGAACGCCAGCTGAGGGGACGGGAGTTCGGCGAGGGCAGGGGCCGTCTCGGGGTTGAGGTGACGCAGCAGGCCGAAGCCGAGGCCGTGGTCCGGGATGGTCCGGAGCCGGTCCTTGACCGCCTTCAGCGCGCGGCCGAGGGCCGGGCCGGCGTCGGTGACGTCCGCCCAGTCGACGGCTCCGGGGTCCAGCCGGACGGGGTGGGCGAGGGTGAACCAGCCGACCGTACGGGAGAGGTCGACGCTCTCGGCGAACTCCTCGCGGCCGTGCGCCTCCAGTTCCAGCAGCAGACCGTTCCGGTCGCCGCGCCAGCGGTTGACGGCGAGGGCGAGGCCGGTGAGCAGCACGTCGTTGACCTCGGCGTGGAACAGCGCCGGGACGCTGGTCAGCAGCGGCTCGGCCAGCTCCGGCGGCAGCGCGAGTTCCAGGTGGCCGACGGTCTGCCGGGTGTCCCGTGCGGGATCGAGCGCCCGGGCTCCCAGCAGCGGGTCCGCGCCCGCCACCATGCCGTGCCACAGCGGGAGTTCGTCGGTTCGGCGTTCGGCCTCGGCGGTGAGGAGGTGGGCCCAGGTGCGGAAGGAGGTGCCGGTGGGCTGGAGGGCTTCGCCGTGCCAGGCGGCGGCGAGGTCGGGGAGCAGGATGCGCCAGGAGACGCCGTCGACGACCAGGTGGTGGATCATCACCAGCAGCCGGCCGGGGGCCGTCGGGCCGGCGTCGAACCAGACCAGCTGCACCATCTCGCCCTCGGCGGGGGCCAGTCGGGCCTGGGCGGCGCGGGCCTGCTCCTCGAAGCGGGCGCGCAGCTCGTCCTCGGCGAGGCCAGTGGCGTCGACCCGGGCGATCCGGGGTTCGACGGTGCCGCGCGGCGGGACGTGGAGGGTCCAGGTGCCGTCGTCGGCGGTGACCAGGCGGGCGCGCAGGGCGTCGTGGTGGTCGAGCACGGTCTGGAGGGCGGCGGTGAGGCGGTCCAGGCCGAGGTCGGCGGGCGCGTGGAGCAGCATCGCCCGGTGGAAGCCGTCGACCGGGCCGCCGCGCTCGCGCAGCCAGTGCATGATCGGGGTGGGCGCCAGGTCTCCGGTGCCGTCGTCCTCGGCGGCCGTCGTGCTCTCGGGCTCCTGGGCGACCAGGGCGAGTTCGGCGACGGTCTGCCGGGTGAAGACGTCCCGGGCGGTGAAGACGAGTCCGGCGGCGCGGGCCCGGGCGACCAGCTGGATGGAACTGATGGAGTCGCCGCCGAGCTCGAAGAAGCCGTCGTCGACGCCGACGCGGTCGAGCCCGAGCAGGTCGGCGAACAGGCGCGCGAGCACCTCCTCGCGCTCGCTGCCGGGGGCCCGTCCGGAGACGGCCGCAGCGAAGTCCGGTGCGGGCAGCGCCCGGCGGTCCAGCTTGCCGCTTGCCGTCAGGGGCAGCGCGTCCATAGGAACCAGCGCGGCCGGGACCATGTAGTCCGGCAGCAGGGTGCCGAGGTGCTTGCGGACACCGATGAGGTCGACCTCGTAGCCGGCCGGGACGAGGTAGCCGACGAGGCGCTTGTCGCCGGGGCGGTCCTCGCGGACGATGACCGCCGCGTGGGCGACGTCGGGGTGGGCCTTCAACGCGGCTTCGATCTCGCCGAGTTCGATCCGGAAGCCGCGGATCTTGACCTGGTCGTCGGCGCGGCCCACGAACACCAGCGCGCCGTCAGCGGTCCAGCGGACCACGTCGCCGGTGCGGTACATCCGGGCACCGGCCGGACCGTACGGGTCCGCCGTGAAGCGCTCGGCGGTCAGGCCGGAGCGGCCCAGGTAACCACGGGCCAGCTGGACACCGGCCAGGTACAGCTCCCCGGGCACGCCGGGTGCGACGGGCTGGAGGGCGCCGTCCAGGACGTACACCCGGGTGTTGGCCACCGGCCGCCCGATCGGCACCGCGACCCCGTCCGCTCCCGGCTCGCAGCGCCAGGCCGTGACCTCGACGGAGGCCTCCGTCGGCCCGTACAGGTTGTGCAGCGGCACACCCGGCAGCACACCGAAGAAGCGGTCGCGCAGGTCGGCGGGCAACGCCTCGCCGGAGCAGAACACCCCGCGCAGACCGGTGCACTCGGCGGCACTCGGCTCCTGGACGAAAGCCTGGAGCATCGACGGCACGAAGTGGGTGATCGTGACCCGCTCACGCCGGATCAGCTCCGCCAGATACGCCGGGTCCTTGTGCCCACCCGGCTTGGCCACCACCAGCGTGCCGCCGTTCAGCAGCGGCCAGAAGAACTCCCACACCGAGACGTCGAAACCGAACGGCGTCTTCTGCAGCACCCGGTCCTCCGGGCGCATCACATGGTCGGTCTGCATCCAGGCCAGCCGGTTGACCACACCCCGGTGCGGCACCGCGACACCCTTCGGACGCCCGGTCGAACCGGAAGTGTAGATCACGTACGCCGGGTTGTCCGGGCACGCCCGGGCGGCTGGGTCGGTCGCGGGGAACCGGTCGAGCGGTGCCTCGTCCAGCACCACGACCAGCACCTCGACGGAGGCGGGGACGGCAGCTCGGGTGGCGGCGGTGGCGAGGACCAGGGCCGGGGCGCCGTCCTCCAGGACGTAGGCGATGCGGTCGGCCGGGTACTCCGGGTCGACCGGGAGGTATGCGGCACCGGACTTGAGCACGGCCAGCAGCGCGACGACCAGCTCCACCGAGCGCTCCAGCACCAGCGCCACCGTCCGCTCCGGACCGGCCCCGTGCTCGACCAGCAGACGAGCGAGCCGGTTCGCGCGGGCGTTCAGCTCGGCGTAGGTCAGCTCGACACCCTCGAAGACCAGCGCCGTCGCCCCGGGCGTACGCGCGGCCTGCGCCTCGAACAGCGCCGGCATAGTGGTGTCCGGGACCTCGGCAGCCGTGTCGTTCCAGGTGGTGAGGATGCGCTCCCGCTCGTCCTCGGCGAGGACATCCACCACGCCGATCCGCTGCCCCGGGTCGGCGACGACCGCGGCGAGCACCCGGGTGAGGCGCCCGGCCAACGATTCGGCGGTCGACCGGTCGAACAGGTCGGTGGCGTACTCCAGTTCACCACGCAGCCCGGCCAGGCCGCCGTCCTCGGCGTACTGCTCCGCGAGGTTGAAGAACAGGTCGAACTTGGCCGTGTCGAGGTCGACGCGCTCGGTCCGGCTCGCCAGGCCGGGCAGGTCGAGCACCGCCTCGGCGTTGTTCTGCAGGGCGAACATGGTCTGGAAGAGCGGGTGGCGGGCGAGCGAGCGGGTGGGGTTCAGCTCGTCCACCAGGTGCTCGAACGGCACGTCCTGGTGGGCGAAGGCGACCAGGTTCGCCTCCCGCACCCGGCCGAGGAGCTCGGCGAAGGTCGGGTCGCCGGAGAGGTCGGTGCGCAGCACCAGGGTGTTGACGAAGCAGCCGACCAGGTCGTCGAGCGCCTCGTCGGTGCGCCCGGCGACGGGGGTGCCGAGGGGGATGTCCTCGCCCGCGCCGAGGCGGGTCAGCAGGGCGGCGAGCCCCGCCTGCAGGGCTATGAAGAGCGTCACGCCGTGCTCGCGGGCCAGCTCCGCGAGGCCGCGGTGGAGGTCCGCGGGGACGTCCAGTCGGACGGTCCCGGCGCGGTGGCTCGCCACCTGCGGGCGCGGCCGGTCGGTCGGCAGCTCCAGTTCCTCGGGCAGCCCGGCGAGGACCTGGCGCCAGTGGCCGACCTGCCGTGCCAGCAGGCCGTCCGGGTCGGTGTCCGCCCCGAGCAGCTCGTGCTGCCAGAGTGCGAAGTCCGCGTACTGTACGGGAAGTTCGTCCCACTGCGGCGCCGCGCTGGCCAGTCGGGCGGTGTACGCGACGGAGAGGTCGCGGGCCAGCGGCGCCAGCGACCAGCCGTCACCGGCGATGTGATGCAGCGCCAGCATCAGCACGTGCTCGTCCGCATCGATGGTGAACAGGTGGGCCCGCAGGGGAGGTTCGACGGCCAGGTCGAAGGGGCGCGCAGCCTCGGCGGCCAGCACACCGGACAGTTCGGCCTCCGACGTCCCGGTCCGGGTGAGCGCCGGAGCCGCACCGTCCAGAATCCGCTGGTACGGCAGGCCGTCCGGCCCCTCCGTGAACACCGTGCGCAGCACCTCGTGCCGCTCGACCACGTCGGCGAGCGCCGCGGCCAGCGCGGACTCGTCCACCCGGCCGGACAGGCGGACGGCCAGCGGCATGTGGTAAGCGGTCCCGGCCGCGTCGATGCGGTTGAGGAGCCAGAGCCGGCGCTGGGCCGAGGACACCGGCACCGAGGCGGGCCGCTGCGCGCGGACCAGCGCCGGACGGGCCGGCTGGGCGAGGTCCAGTCGTTCGGCCAGCCCGGCGACGGTCGGCGCCTCGAAGAGGTCGCGGATGGACAGCTCCACACCCATCGCCGCGCGGATCCGGCTCACCAGCCGGGTGGCCAGCAGCGAGTGGCCGCCGAACTCGAAGAAGCCGTCGTCGATGCCGACGGCCGCGAGGCCCAGCAACTCCGCGAACATGGCCGCGAGTTGCTCCTCGCGCGGATTCCGGGGCGTCCGACCGGGCAGACCGGCGGAGTACTCCGGGGCGGGCAGGGCACGCCGGTCGAGCTTGCCGTTCGCCGTCACGGGCAGGACGTCAAGGGCGACGAGTGCCGAGGGGAGCATGTAGTCGGGCAGCACGGCGCCCAGGTGCTTCCGGACGAGCGCGAGATCCGCCTGCTCGGCCGCCGGCACCAGGTAGCCAACGATCCTCCTGTCGCCGGGCCGGTCCTCGCGGACCAGCACTGCGGCGTGAGCGACCTCGGGGTGGGCCGTCAACGCGGCCTCGATCTCGCCGAGTTCGATGCGGAAGCCGCGGATCTTGACCTGGTCGTCGGCACGGCCGGTGAAGACGAGATCTCCGTCGGCCGTCCAGCGCACGACGTCGCCGGTGCGGTACATCCGGCCGCCCGCCGGGCCGTACGGGTCCGCGACGAAGCGCTCGGCGGTCTGGCCGCGCCGGTCGAGGTAGCCGCGGGCCAGGCCGGCCCCGGCGATGTACAGCTCGCCGGGCACACCCGCCGGGACCGGACGCAGGCGGGCGTCCAGGACGTACACGCGGGTGTTGGCGATCGGTCGGCCGATCGTCGGGGCGGTGTCGCGGGTGACCGGGGCGGCGGTGGACCAGATGGTGGTCTCGGTCGGGCCGTACAGGTTGGTGACCTCGCCGATTCGGCACAGCTCGGCCGCGAGCGGCGCGGGCAGGGCCTCACCGCCGACCAGTACCCGCAGCCCGGGCAGGCCGGCGCCGGCGGCCCGCTCGGCCAGTGCGCGCCAGAGCGAGGGGGTGGCCTGCACGACGGTGGCACCCGAGCGGGTCAGCAGCTCGGTCAGCGCGGCGGGGTCGCGCACGGTGTCCCGCGGGGCGAGTTCCACCCGGGCACCGCTGACCAGCGGAAGGTAGAGCTCCAGGGCCGCGATGTCGAAGGAGACCGTGGTCACGGCCACCCAGCAGTCCCGCTCGGACAGCGGGAAACGGCGGCCCATGTCGGCCAGGAAGTTGGACAGGCTCGCGTGCGGCACCACGACGCCCTTGGGGCGCCCGGTGGAGCCCGAGGTGTAGATGACGTACGCCGGGTTGGCCGGGAGCAGCGGGCTGATCCGGTCCGCGTCGGACGGGTCGGTGTCCGGCAGGGCGGCCAGGTCACGGGCCACGGCGGGCGAGCCGAGGGCGATGGTCGGCGTCGTCACGGGTGCGGCGTCCGCGGTCGTGAGCACCAGCGCCGGGGCGCCGCCCTCCAGCAGGTACGCGATGCGGTCGGCCGGAAGGCCGGGGTCGACCGGCAGGTAGGCCGCGCCGGACTTGAGGACGGCCAGCAGCGAAACGACCAGTTCGGCCGAGCGCTCCACCATCAGCGCCACGGTCCGCTCGGGGCCGGCGCCGTGGGCGATCAGCAGGTGGGCGAGGCGGTTGGCGCGGGAGTTGAGCTCGGCGTAGGTGAGTTCGACGCCCTCGAAGGCGAGGGCGATCGCGTCCGGGGTCCGGGCGGCCTGGGCCTCGAACTGCGCGGGCACGGTGACCGACGACACCTCGACGGCGCCGGAGCTCCACTCGGTGAGGATGCGGCGGCGCTCGTCCTCGCGAAGCACCTCCGCCCGGCCGATCGGCAGCGCGGGCTCGGCGGCGACCGCGGCGAGCAGGTGGACCCAGCGCTCCACCATGACCTCGACCGTCGAGCGGTCGAACAGGTCCACGGCGTACTCGACGGTTCCCTGAATCCCGGCCGCGTCGCCCGTCTCGTCGACGAGTTCGCTGACACTGACGGCCAGGTCGACCTTGGCCGATCCGGCCTGTGCCGGCTCCACCCGGACGTCCACGCCGGGCAGGTCGAGGACCGCCCCGGCGGTGTTGTGAAGAGTGAGCATGACCTGGAAGAGCGGGTGGCGGGCGAGCGAGCGGGTGGGGTTGAGCTCGTCCACCAGCTGCTCGAACGGCAGGTCCTGATGGGCGAACGCCGCCAGGTCGAACTCCCGGACCCGGCTCAGGAGTTCGGTGAACGTGGGGTCGCCGGACAGGTCGGTGCGCAGCACCAGGGTGTTGACGAAGAACCCGACCAGCTCGCCGAGCGCGTCGTCGGTGCGGCCGGCGACGGGGGTGCCGATGGGGATGTCCTCGCCCGCGCCCAGCCTGCTCAGCAGTGCCGCGAGCGAGGCCTGGAGAGTCATGAAGACCGTCGCGCCATGGGCGCGGGCGAGTTCGGCCAGGCGGCGGTGGGTGTCGGCGGGGATCGTGACGGGGACGGTGCCGCCGAGGTGGCCGGCGGCGAGCGGGCGCGGCCGGTCGACGGGCAGCTCCAGCTCCTCCGGGATGCCGGCCAGTGCCCGCCGCCAGTACGCGAGTTGGCGTGCCGCGAGGCTGTCGGGGTCGGTGTCGTCGCCGAGAAGCTCGCGCTGCCACAGGGTGTAGTCGGCGTACTGCACGGGAAGCTGCGCCCACTGCGGAGCGGCGCCGGCCAGTCGCGCAGCATAGGCCGCGGACACGTCGCGGGCGAGCGGGGCCATCGACCAGCCGTCCGCAGCGATGTGGTGCACCGTCAGCAGCAGCACCTGCTCGTCCGCATCGAGCACGAAAAGAGCCGCACGCAGCGGGAGTTCACGGGCGAGGTCGAAGCCACGCGCCGACTCCGTCGCCAGCGCCCGCGCCAGGTCGGCCTCCGCGACCTCGTGCACGGCCAGGGGCACCGGCACCGCGTCGAGAACCCGCTGCAGCGGTTGACCGTCGGCGTCCTCGGCGAAGACGGTCCGCAGGGCCTCGTGCCGGGCGACCACATCAGCCAGGGCGGCCTCCAGCGCGGCCACATCCAGGGCGCCGGTCAGCCGGACGGCCAGCGGGAGGTGGTAGGCGGCCCCTGCGGCCTCCAGCTTGTCGAGGAACCAGAGACGGCGCTGCGCGTGGGAGACGGGCAGGCTCTCGGGCCGCGGCTCGGCCGCGACCAGGGCGGGCCGGGCGGCGGTCGCACCGTCGACACGCTCGACGAGCGCGGCGACGGTGGGCGCCTCGAAGAGGTCGCGGATGGCCAGGTCGACGCCGAACACCGCGCGCAGGCGGCCGATCAACCGGGTCGCCAGCAGCGAGTGTCCACCGAGGTCGAAGAAGCCGTCGTCGATGCCGACCGAGGCGAGGCCCAGCACCTCGGCGAACACCGCACAGAGCAGTTCCTCCCGCTCGCCGCGCGGGCCGCGCCCGCCGGCTGAGCCGCCGAACTCCGGCGCGGGCAGGGCGAGTCGGTCGACCTTGCCGCTCGGGGTCAGCGGTATGGCGTCCAGCAGCACGATCGCGCTCGGCACCATGTAGTCGGGAAGGGTCAGGGCGAGGTGCCGCCGGAGGTTCTCCGGCTCCGCGGCCCCGGCCTCGGCGAGCACGGCGTAGCCGACCAGCAGCTGCCCACCGGCGACGTCCTCCCGCACCGTCACGACGGCCCGGTGCACGGCCGGGTGGTCGCACAGGGCGGCCTCCACCTCGCCGGGCTCGACCCGGTTGCCGCGGATCTTGACCTGGGCGTCCGCCCGGCCGAGGAGCTCGATCTCGCCGTCGGCGTTCCAGCGGGCCAGATCACCGGTCGGTACATCCGGGCACCCGCCGGGCCGTACGGGTCGGCCACGAACCGCTCGGCCGTCAGCCCGGCCCGCCGCAGGTAGCCGCGGGCGAGCGCGGCGCCGCCGACGTACAGTTCGCCGGTCGCGCTCACGGGCACCGGCCGCAGGGCGGCGTCCAGGACGTAGGCGCCGATGTTGTCGAAGGGCAGGCCGATCGGCTGCCGGTCCGGCCCGCAGTCGCCGCAGACGGCGTCACCGCTGAGCTCGGACGAGCCGTAGTAGTTGGCGAGCCGGGCGCCGGGCAGCAGCTCGGCGAACCGGGCGGCCAGGTGGGCCGGGATGATCTCGCCGGTGGTCATCCACAGCTCGCAGGAGGCGAGGTGGGCAGGGTCGGCGACGTCCAGCACGGCCGCGAGCAGGCTCGGCACCACGAAGATCCGGCCCACGCCGTGCTCGGCGATCAGCCGGGCCAGCGCGGCCGGATCCTTCGCCTGCTCGCCGTCCGCCAGCACCGTCCCCTCGCCGTACAGCAGCCCGCCCAGCAGCTCGGTGGAGCCGTCGACGAAGCTCATCGAGCTCTTGGCCAGTGCGGGCCGGTCGGCCCGGTACGGGTGGCGGCGGGCGATCGCGCTCAGGTGGTTGACCTCGGCCGCGTGGATGCCGACGACGCCCTTGGGGCGACCGGTGGAGCCGGAGGTGTAGATGACGTACGCGGGATGCTCGGGCAGAAGCGGCAGGCGGCGGTCCGCGTCCGCCGGGTCGGTGCCGGGGTGTTCGGCCGTTTCGGCCCGGAACTCCGGCCGGTCGAGCACCAGCACCGGAGCGGCGGGCGCCTCGGCGAGCACCGCCGCGGTCGCCTCGACGGCCAGCGCCACCACCGGGCGGGCGTCGCGGAGCATGTGGGCGATCCGCTCGGCCGGCCAGGTCGGGTCGATCGGGAGGTAGGCCGCGCCGGACTTGAGGACGGCGAGCAGGGCGACGGCCAGCTCGATCGAGCGGGGCAGCGCGAGGGCAACGAGGTCCTCCGGGCCGGCGCCGCGCTCGATCAGCAGCCGGGCCAGCCGGTTGGCGCGCTCGTTGAGCTCCGCGTACGAGACCTCGACGCCCCGGCAGACCAGGGCGGTGGCGTCCGGCGTGCGCGCGGCGCGGGCCTGGAACAGCTCGGTCAGGGTGGTCCTCGGCAGCGCCACCGCCGGGGCCGTCCCCGCGGCGATGAGCCGCTGCCGCTCGGCTTCGTCGACGAGCTCGACCAGGCCGACCGGGAGTTCGGGGTCACTGGCGGCGAGGGTACCCAGCAGCCGGGCGAAGCCCTCCGCGTGACCGGCCAGCTCCGCCTCGCCGTAGAGCGCCGGATTGGCGTCCACGACCAGCAGCATGCCCTGCCCCGCCTGGCGGTCGTAGACGACGAAGGAGAGGTCCTCGACCGGCCCGTTGGTGAGGTTGTGGAGGGTGGTCGGGTGGCCGGCGAAGGTGAGGTCGTAGCCGAACGACATGATGTTGACCGTGGCACCGACCAGGCGGCCTCCGCCGCCGAGCAGGTTGAGCTCGCGGCGCAACTCCTCGTAGCGGTACCGCTGGTGGCGCAGCGCCTCGCGGGTCGCGGCGCTGGTGCGGCGCGCGAGCTCCCGCACCGTCAGCTCGGGGCGCGCGGTGAGCCGCAGCGGCAGCAGGTTGGTCTGCATGCCGGGCACCGCCTTGGCAATCCGGCCGACCCGGCCGGTCACGGGCAGACCGAGGACGGGCTCGTCGCTGCCGGTCAGCCGGCCGAGGTAGAGCGCGGCCGCCGCCAGCAGCAGCGCCGACCAGCCGACCCCCAGCCGGCGGGCGGCCGTCCGCAGGGCGTCGGCCTGCTCGGGCGGGAGCGGGATCTCGTGGCGCAGGTGGGTGGACGAGACGGGGGCGGTGCGGCCGGCCAGGGTGGTCGGTTCGGGGCGGTCGGCGAGCCGCTCCAGCCAGTACGCGCGGTCGGCCCGGTACGCCTCGGAGGCACGGTAGGCGGCCTCCTCCTCGATCAGGTGGCGGAACGACGGCAGGGCGCCCTCGGCGGCGGGCTCGCGGCCGTCGGCCAGCGCGGTGTAGACCTCGGCCATCCGGGCGGCGATCAGCTGCCCCGACTGGCCGTCGACCAGGGCGTGGTGGCCGCGCTGGTACCAGAACCAGCGGTCCGGCGCGGCCCGGAACAGCGCCTGGCTGACGCTCCGGGGCCGGGTGGGGTCGGCCGGCCGGCTCAGGTCCTGCCGCATCAGGTCGAGCGCGGCGGCCCCCGGGTCGGCCTCCGCGCTGACGTCCTCGACCCGCAGCGGCCAGCGGTGGTCCGGTTCCAGGGTCTGCACGGTGTCGCCGTCGACGCTGCCGAAGCGCAGCCGGAACGCCTCGCACTCGCCGAGGACCACGTGCAGCGCCGACTCGAACAGGTCGGGGTCGACGGCGCCGTGGATCTCGACGCACTCGGAGATCTGGTACGCCGCACTCGTCGGGTCGAGCTGCTGGGCGAACCAGACGCCCGACTGACCCGCCATGAGTGGCCAGGTGACGGCGTGGGAGTCCGACATGGTGAGTGCTCCGGGTTCGTCGGCGGTGCTGGTGCGAGGCGGCGGGGCCGGCGAAGGGGCGGTCCCGTCCACGGGGGGCACGGGCGGTGGGCTCCGGGAGCGAAGGTCCTGCGGGCCTTTTGTCATGCCACGTGATGTCGATCAATCTAGTCGTCGACTTCCCGTGGATGACGGTGCGTTGACAACGTCGATATGAAGATCGGGGAAACCTTGGCGAAACCGGAGGCCCCGCTTCCTGTTCCTCGGAACAGGCCCCGACGTGCGCGGGAGCGGTCTTTCGCGCACGTGCGAAAGACCGCTCCCGCGTCCCGATTCAGCGTCCCGCTGCCTGCCCGCTGAGCGCGGTGAACGGGCCGGTCAGCTCCGCGATCTCGGCGAGCCGGGTGTGCACGGCGTCGCGCGGCACCACGAGATCCGGCTCGTTGGGCACCAGTCGGTGTTCCGCGGCCAGGCGCGCCCGGCCGCCACCCGTGATGTTGAGCAGGATCCGGGCCGCCGGGTCGACGCGGCCGTCACGCACGGCGGTCCGCAGCGCGGCGAGCGCGACACCCGCGGGGGGCTCGATGTCGATCCCCTCCAGTTCCAGGAAGGTGGCCATCGCCGCGCGCGCCTCGGAGCCGTCCGCGACGAAGACCTCCCCGGCGCTCTCGGTCAGAGTCTCCCGCAGACCGCCCGGGATGTCGTACGGCGGCTTGCGGTTGGTGAGTTCGGGGGCGAAGGCGCCACGGGCGGCCGCCCGGTCGTCGTCCGCGCCACCGGTCTCCCAAGGCCGCCGCCCGGTCCGCCAGGCCTCGTACACGGGCGCGAAGCCGGAGTTCTGCGCCAGCATCAGGCGCGGCAGCGGTCGGGAGTCCCCGGACCCGGACGCGCGCTGGAGCCGGACGGCGGCCTCGTGGGCGGCGATCGCACCCGCCCCGCTGCCGATGGCCTGGACGTAGTGCTCCGGGAGCCCGTCCATCGCCTCCGCGGCGGCGAGCATCACGGTGCCCAGTCCGTCCCGCCGGCCGACGTTCTTCGTCCCGCCTTCCGGGACGAAGCCCGGCAGTTGGGCCAGGGCGTCGCCGAGCGCGATGGCGTCCGCGTAGTCCGCCCGGTCGACGGCGACGATCCTGACCGCGTCGGAGCGCTGGGCGTACGGCACGCGTGAGCGCAGGTGCCCCAGCGCATCCGCCGGGACGATGACGACCGCCGGCACCCCGTGGACGGAGCAGAGCTCGGCGAAGGCCGCCGCCGTGTTGCCGGCCGAGGTCACGACCAGCGTGCCCGCGTGCTCGGGCAGCCGGCCGATGACGGTCGCCGCCTCGAGTTCCTTGAAGGAGCCGGTGATCAGCCCGGCCCCGCGCTCCGGCCAGTAGCCGTTGAACGCGATCCACAGGTTCTTCAGCCCCAGGAAGGCGCCCAGCCGGTCGCTCCGGTAGACGATCGACCGGCCGGTGTCGGCGACGGCGCGCCGGATCGGCAGCCAGCCGCGGTACCGGTGGATCCCCGCCGCGCCGAGGTCGGGGGCGAAGGGGCGGTCACCGTAGTCGCTCTTCAGCAGCGCGGGCCCGTGCGGCCCCGGGCACTCCAGGGACACACCGTCGTCCGGCATGCGGAGTCCGCAGGAGGAACAGACCAGGGAACAGCGGGAAGCGTCTTCGTCGCGCATCATCGAGCTGGGATTGCCTTACGCTCTTGGGAAAAATCTCGTCAAAAATCCGGGCGAATTCCCGCGGGCGCGGGGCGCGGATCGCGGTAGACGCGCTGGATGCTCGAACCGAGCCGGCCGATGTCCGCCCCGTATACGTGGATCGAGATCGCGGGCCGGTCACCGGAGTTGGACACCCGGTGGATATCTCCGGGCGGAGCGATTCCGCTGGCCCGGCCGCGGGGATTCGTGATTTCCTCGACCAGCACGAGGTGTTCGCCCTCGTCCGTCCGAACGACCCGATACCGGCTTTCGCGTTCCTCGCCTTCGTACACACCGGTCACGCACCATGCCACGTGGTCGTGGATCGCGGTCGCCTGTCCGGGGAACCACACCAGCGAAACCACCGAGAACGCCCCGTCCGGCTCCACGTGCAGGACGTGCTGACGGTAGTTCGCGGGGTCACCCCGCCGCTGGTCCGGTGTCAGGAGATCGGGGAGGTCGAGGAAGGGCCGCAAACGGGCCGCCACGGCGTCCGCCCGCTCGGCGGCCGATGCGGATTCCCGCACCCCCGCCCGCACCGACTCGACCAGCAGCGCGAGTCGGGTGTCGACGGCGACGGTCCGGTCCGGATGCGCCATGGCTGCGGCGTTCCCCCTCAGTTCCCGGCCTCGCCCATGGCGTCGACCAGGCTCTTCGGCCGCATGTCGGTCCAGTTGGCCTCGATGTGGTCCACGCACGACTGCCGGGTGCCGGGGCCGTGGACGGTGTTCCATCCGGCCGGCACCTCGACGAATTCGGGCCAGAGCGAGTACTGGCCCTCGTCATTGACCAGCACCAGGAACGTGCCGTCCGCGTCGTCGAAGGGGTTCGCCATTTCGGTCTTCCTCTCAGGGGATTTTCGTCATCCGCCCGGCATTACGTGGCGGACCGGCCCAAGGGTTCAGCAAAAATGACGGTTCGCCGGATGTTAACCCTTCGTTAACATCCGCCGCCGAACTCTGCTCGCCGATACCGGAGTTCTTCACACGGGTTGACATCGACGGGGCGGGGCCGGGTTAAAGTCCTCCAAGCGGAACCGAATCGCACGAGCGATACGACGGTCGCATGCCGCTCGAAGAACGCCGGTCCGGGGCAGTCCTGTCCGTCCGCGCGCAGGGTGTAGCGAAATTCGCTGCTGGAGAACCGGAGTTCGGAAGAAGATGCTGGAATTTCGCGATGGTTGCTGGCCGCTGCTGTCCGGTCAGTCGGGAGTCTGGTTCGCTCAGCATCTGGCACCGGAGAACCCCTCCTACCGGATCGCCGAATGCCTGGAGATCCACGGGCCGATCGATCCGGTGATCTTCGAAGCCGCCGTGCGGCAGGCCACGACCGAGGCGGAGACCCTGCGGCTGCGCCCCCGACCGGACGGCGAGGAGGTCCGGCAGGTCCTCCTGCCCGAGGCCGACTGGTCCCCGCACATCGTCGACGTCACGGCGGAGCCCGACCCGTGGGCCGCGGTCCAGGCGTGGATCCGGGACGACCTGGCGCAGCCCGCGGACGTGACGCGGGGCCCGCTGACCACCTTCGCGGTCTTCCCGGCGGGGCCGGAACGGCTCTTCTTCTACCAGCAGGGCCACCACCTGATCGTGGACGGCTACAGCGGCTTCCTCATCGCCGGCCGGGTCGCGGAGATCTACACCGCGACGGTCGAGGGACGTCCCACGGACGAGGGCGCGTTCCCCGCCTTCCAGGGACTGCTGGAGGAGGACGCCGCCTACCGGGCCTCCGAGCAGTACACCTCCGACCGCCGGTACTGGACGGAGCGCTTCGCGGACCAGCCCGAGGCGGTGAGCCTCGCCGGCCGGTTCACCCCGGCCTCCAACACCTTCCTCCGCCGCGCCACCGCCCTGGCCCCCGAGGCCGCCGACGCGCTGCGGGCGGCGGCCCGCCGCCACCGCACCGGCCTGTCCGCGCTCGTCATCGCCGCGACCGCCCTGTACACCCGGCGGATGACCGGCGCCGACACCGGCGAGGTGATCCTGGGCCTGCCCGTCGCCGGCCGCACCGGCCGGGTGCAGCGCACCGTTCCCGGGATGCTCTCCAACGAGGTGCCGCTGCGGCTGGCCGTCGAGGAGGACGGCACCTGGAGCGACATGGTGCGCGGCACCGGCACCGCCGTCCGCGAGGCGCTGCGTCACCAGCGTTACCGTGCCGAGGAGTTGGCGCGTGACCTGCGCCGGGTGGGCGCGGAGGGCGCGCTCTACGGGACGACGATCAACATCATGCAGTTCGGTGACGACCTGAGCTTCGCGGGCTCTCCGGCCACCCTGCACAACTTCTCGAACGGCGCGGTGGAGAACCTCTCCTTCGTGCTGTACGACCGGCAGGGCGCCGACGGCATGCGGCTGGTCGCCGACGCGAACCCCGCGCTCTACGGCGAGGAGCAGGTGGAGGGTCATCTGCGGCGCTTCGCCCGGCTGTTGGAGACTCTGGCCACCACCGACCCCGACGCACCGCTCGGCGAGGTCGACCTGCTGAGCGCGGCGGAGCGGCACGACGTGCTGGCGGGGTGGAACGCGACGGCGGCCGAGGTCGCGCAGGCGACTCTGCCGGAGCTGTTCCGGGCGCAGGCCGCGCGGACGCCGGATGCCATGGCGCTCGTGTTCAAGGACGAGCGGCTGACGTATGCGGAGCTGAACGGGCGGGCCAACCAGCTCGCGCGGCTGCTCGTCCAGCAGGGAGTCGGGCCGGAGTCGCGGGTCGCGGTGCTGATGGAGCGGTCCGTCGAGATGGTCGTGGCGCTGCACGCGGTCGTGAAGGCCGGCGGCGCGTACGTCCCCGTCGACCCCGAGTACCCGGCGGACCGGATCGCCTACGTCCTGGAGGATGCAGCGCCTCAACTCGCCCTCACCACAACGGGTGTGGCCGTCGAGGAGCTTCCGGTCCCGACGGTGGTCGTCGACGACGCTTCGACGGCGCAGACGATCGCCGCGCTTCCCGGCGACGACCTGGTCACCGACGAACTGCGCGGCGCGCTGCTGCCGCAGCACCCGGCGTACGTCATCTACACCTCCGGTTCGACCGGCCGTCCGAAGGGTGTGGCCGTCCCGCACGCGGGCATCGTCAACCGCCTGGCCTGGATGCAGGACGAATACCGGCTCACCGCCTCGGACCGGGTCCTGCAGAAGACCCCGTTCGGCTTCGACGTCTCGGTGTGGGAGTTCTTCTGGCCGCTGATCGAAGGTGCCGCGCTCGTCGTCGCCCGCCCCGGCGGCCACCGCGACCCTGCCTACCTCGCGGAACTCATCCGGCGCGAGGGCATCACCGTCACCCACTTCGTGCCGTCGATGCTCCAGGCGTTCCTCGCCGAGCCCACCGCCGGCGCCTGCACCGGCCTGCGCACCGTCCTGTGCAGCGGCGAAGCCCTGCCCGCCGACCTGCGCGACAGGTTCCGGCAGCTGCTGGACGTTCAGCTCCACAACCTCTACGGCCCCACCGAGGCCTCCGTCGACGTCACCGCCTGGCCCTGCCACGACGACCACGGCGCCACCGTCCCCATCGGGCGCCCGATCTGGAACACCCGCACCTACGTCCTGGACGGCCACCTGCGGCCCGTCCCGGCCGGAGTCCCCGGCGAGCTCTACCTCGCCGGCGTCCAGCTCGCCCGCGGCTACCTGAACCGGGCCGCCCTCACGGCGGAGCGCTTCGTCGCGTGCCCGTTCGGCGCGCCCGGGAGCCGCATGTACCGCACCGGCGACCTCGCCCGCTGGAACACCGACGGCACCCTCGACTACCTCGGCCGTACCGACCACCAGGTCAAACTCCGCGGCCAGCGCATCGAACTCGGCGAAATCGAGGCCGTCCTCACCGGCCACCCCGACATCTCCCACGCCACCGTCATCCTCCGCGAGGACACCCCCGGCAACCAGCAACTCGTCGCCTACCTCCTCACCACCGCGGAGTTGGACACCTCCGACATCCGCACCCACCTGGCGACCGTGCTCCCCGAGCACATGGTCCCCTCGGCGCTCGTCGTCCTCGACGCACTCCCGCTGACCGTCAACGGGAAGCTCGACCGCCGCGCCCTGCCCGCACCCGACTACACCGCCGATTCCGCTCACCGTGCCCCCGCCACCCTGCGGGAGGAGCTGCTGTGCGAGCTGTTCGCGGACGTCCTCGGGCGGCCGGGCGTCGGGGTCCACGACGACTTCTTCGACCTCGGCGGACACTCCCTGCTCGCCACCCGACTCGCCAGTCGCATCCGCTCCACCCTCGGCGTGGAGCTGCCCATCCGGGACCTGTTCGAAGCGCCCACCGTCGCCGCCCTGGCGGCCCGCCTCGACATCGGGCGACACGCGCGCCCGGTCCTGACCGCCGGCACGCGCCCGGAAACCCTCCCGCTGTCCTTCACCCAGCGCCGCCTCTGGTTCCTCGGTGAACTCGAAGGCCCCGGCGCCACCTACAACATCCCCGTCACGCTGCGCCTCACCGGGCCCCTCGATCGCCCGGCCCTGGAGGCCGCCCTGCGCGACGTCGTCGAGCGGCACGAGGTCCTGCGCACGGTCTTCCCGACCGTCGACGAGCAGCCCCGCCAGCACATTCTGCGCACCGACGAACTCCCCTCCCTCCTGACCGTCATCGACACCGACGAGACCCACCTCCCCGAGGACGTCGCGTGCGCGTCCGCCCACGCCTTCGACCTCGCCACCGAACTCCCCCTGCACGCCTGGCTGTTCATCCTCGGACCGGACGAGCACGTCCTCACACTGGTGGTCCACCACATCGCCGCCGACGGCTGGTCCCTCGACCCGCTCGCCCGCGACCTCTCCCTCGCCTACGCCGCCCGCACCGAAGACCGTGCGCCGCAGTGGCAGCAACTGCCCGTCCAGTACGCCGACTACACCCTCTGGCAGCAGGGCCTCCTCGGCGGCGACGACGACCCCGAGAGCGTTCTCACCGAACAACTCGCCTACTGGCGTCAGACCTTGGCCGACACCCCCGAGGAGCTCGCCCTCCCCTACGACCGCCCCCGCCCCGCCGTCGCGAGCCACGCCGGCGCGGCCACCGCGGTCACCGTTCCCGCCGAGGCGCACCAGGCCCTCGCCCGGCTCGCGCGCACCGGGGCCGTCACCACCTTCATGGTGCTCCAGGCGGCCCTCGCCGTCCTCCTGTCCCGCCTCGGCGCCGGCGAGGACATCCCCGTAGGCACCCCCATCGCCGGCCGCACCGACGACGCCCTGGACGAACTGGTCGGCTTCTTCGTCAACACCCTCGTCCTGCGCACCGACCTCACCGGCGACCCCACCTTCACCGAACTCCTCGGCCGTGTCCGCGAAACCGACCTGGCGGCCTACGCCCACCAGGACGTCCCCTTCGAGCGCCTCGTCGAGGACCTCTCCCCGACCCGTTCCAGGGCCCGCCACCCGCTGTTCCAGGTCATGCTCGTCCTGCAGAACACGGCCCAGGCCACCCTGGACCTGCCCGGTCTCCAGGCCGCTCCGCTGCCCACCGGGCAGAGCGCCGCCAAGTTCGACCTCACCCTGGCCCTGACCGAGACCTTCGCCCCCGACGGCACCCCGGCCGGGCTCACCGGCGAACTCATCTACGCCACCGACCTGTTCGACACGACCACCGCCGACGGCATCGCCCACCGCTTCACCCGCCTCCTCACCACCGCCGTCACCAACCCCCACCAGCAGGTCACCCGCTTCGAGATCCTCGACGAGCAGGAACGCCACCGGATCCTGACGGAGTGGAACGCGACCGAGGTCGCGGTGCCGGAGGGTACGCTGACCGGGCTGTTCGAGGCCCAGGTCGCCCACACCCCGGACGCCGTCGCCCTCGTCCACCAGGGCACCGAGCTGACCTACGCCGAGCTCAACGCCCACGCCAACCGCCTCGCCCGCCGGCTCACCGAGCACGGGGTCGGCCCCGAGTCGCTCGTCGCGGTCGCCATGGAACGCTCCCCCGACCTGATCGTGGCGCTCCTCGCGGTGCTCAAGGCCGGCGGCGCCTACCTCCCGGTCGACCCGGCCTACCCCGCCGACCGCATCGCCTACCTGCTCGGGGACGGCACACCGTCCGTCGTGGTGACCACGCGCGCTTGCGCCGAGGCCGTCCGACAAACCGGCATCGCCGTGACCACGCTGGTGATCGACGATGCCCCGGTGGCACGGGCGATCGCCATGCTTCGCCCGGACGACCTCTCCGCGCACGAGTTGCGCGCACCGCTCATGCCCCGGCATCCGGCGTACGTCGTCTACACCTCCGGCTCCACCGGACGCCCCAAGGGCGTCACCGTCTCGCACGCCTCCGTCGTGAACCTGGCCGTGGACCAGAAGGACCGGCTCGGCCTCGGCGAGGGCAGCCGCGTGCTCCAGTTCATCTCCCCGTCGTTCGACGCGGCGGTCTCAGAGTGGACGGCGGCCCTGCTGACCGGCGCGGCGCTGGTGCTCGGAAACCGCGAAACCGCCCTCCCCGGGCCCGAGTTGGCCCTGCTTGCCAGCAACGAGCGGGTCACCCACGCCTTCCTGCCCGCCGCCGCCCTGCGGGTCCTGCCCGAGGGCGGACTGCCCACCGGCGCGACCCTGGTCGTCGGCGGTGAGGCGTGCAGCCCGGACGTCGTGGAGCACTGGTCGGCTCACTGCCGGATGTTCAACGCGTACGGCCCGACGGAGTCGACGGTCTGCGCGACGATGAGCGCCCCGCTGTCGGGGGCCGTGGTGCCGCCGATCGGGCGTCCGATCTCCCACACCCGGGTGTACGTGCTCGACAGGCAGCTCCGCCCGGTGCCGGCCGGCGTGGCCGGCGAACTCTACGTCGCCGGCTCCGGGCTGGCCCGCGGCTACCACAACCGCCCGGCCCTCACGGCGGAGCGCTTCGTCGCCTGCCCGTTCGGCTCCCCCGGCAATGGGCCCCTCGCCCCCAGCCTGGCGGCCGGGAGGTACCCCCAGCCCGATGGCGGGCAAGGAGGGCGTATGTACCGCACCGGCGACCTCGCCCGCTGGACCGCGGACGGCGTCCTCGAATACCTCGGCCGCACCGACGACCAGGTCAAGCTCCGCGGTTTCCGCATCGAGCCCGGCGAGATCGAAGCCGCCCTCGGCAGCCACCCGGCCGTCGCCCACGCCGCCGTCCTCGTCCGCGAAGACACCCACGGCAACCCGCAACTCGTCGGCTACGTCGTCCCGGCGGCGGACATCGACACCGCCGAGGTGCGCACCCACGTCGCCGCCCTGCTGCCCGAGCACATGGTCCCCGCGGCGCTCGTCGTCCTCGACGCACTCCCCCTCACCGTCAACGGAAAGCTCGACCACAGGGCCCTGCCCGCACCCGCCCACACCGCGACCGCCACCGGCCGCACACCGCGCAACGCGCGCGAGAAGCTCCTGTGCGAGCTGTTCGCCGAGATCCTCGGCCTCGACACGGTCGGCGTCGACGACAACTTCTTCGAACTCGGCGGCCACTCCCTGCTGGCGCCCCAGCTGGCCGGCCGGATCCGCTCGACCCTGGGCGTGCACCTCGGCATCCGAGCGCTGTTCGACGCGCCCACGGTGGCCGGGCTGACCGAACGCCTGGGCCGGCCCGGGCAGGAGGCGCTCGGCACCCTGCTCCCGATCCGGGCCCGGGGAAGCCGTGCGCCGTTCTTCTGCGTGCACCCCGGGCGGGGGCTCAGCTGGTCCTACTGGCCGTTGGCCCGCTACATGCCGAAGGAGTACCCGCTCTACGGGATCCAGGCCCGCGGCTTCAACGGCGAGGACGACCTGCCGCGGTCCGTCGAGGACATGGCGGCGGCCTACGTCGAGCAGATCCGCACGGTTCAGGGCTCCGGCCCGTACCACCTCCTCGGCTGGTCCTTCGGAGGTGTCGTCGCCCAGGAGATGGCCGTCCAGCTGAAGAACAGCGGCGAGGAGGTGGCGGCCCTGGTCCTGCTGGACTCCTACCCGGCGGGCGACGAGACCGAGGACCAGGACCCCGGCCCAACCGGCCCTCGCGACGACGGCCTCGGCGACGAGGTGACCTTCGTCGGCGAGCTGTCCGCCGACGAGCTCTCGATGCTCGAACGCGTCACGCAGAACAACATCCGCCTCATGCTGGAGCACGCCCCGCGCACGTACGACGGAGACCTGCTGCTCCTCGCCGCGACGGTGGACAACCCGCCCGGTGACCGCCCCGCGGAGCGGTGGAGCCCCCATGTCCTGGGCGAGGTGACGGAGTCCCACCTGCCCTGCACGCACCACCAGATCTCGCGCCCGGACATGCTGGCCGAGGCCTGGAACGCCATCGCGTCGTGGCTGGACAGGCCGGGATCCACCCGACAGTCACGCTGATCACCCGCACGGCATCGACGGCCGCCCCGCGCACGGCGGATAGGAGTAATCGCCGCAGACCGCGCAGTGCTCGGGGTACAGGGCGGCGGCCGGCCCGCCGGTGTCTGCGTGAGTGTGTGGGTCGGTAGGGCGGCTGGCGTACATACGGGTGCTTCGCCTACTGGGCGTGCACCGTTTGTTGCTCGGCATCGCGGATGGCGCGCGCGGCGTTGATGAGTCCGATGTGGCTGAAGGCTTGGGGGAAGTTGCCGAGGGCCTCTGCTGTGGTGGAGTCGGTCTCCTCGGCGAGCAGGCCGAGGTCGTTGGCGTGTGCGAGGGCGGTTTGGAAGGCGTGTCGTGCACGGGTGACGTGGCCGGTGAGGGCGAGGGATTGGGCGAGCCAGAAGGTGCACAGCAAGAAGGTGCCTTCTTCTTCCCGCAGTTCGTCGGTGAGGTAGCGGCGGACCAGGCCGTTGTGGTCGGTCAGGTGGGTGGCGACGGCCAGCACGGTGGACTGGACGCGGGGGTCGTGCGGCGGCAGGAAGCCGACGATGGGCAGCATCAGCGTGGAGGCGTCGAGGTCGTCGCTGCCGAATGCCTGGGTGAAGGCGCCCAGGTCGGAGTTCCAGCCGCGTTGTTCGATGGCTTGGCGGAGCTGGTCGCGCTCGTGCTGCCAGTGGGGCAGGTGTTCGTCTGCCCGGAGGGCGGGGGCCATGGCGATGGCGCGGTCCAGGGCGACCCAGCACATCAGTTTCGAGTGGAGGAAGTGTCTGCTGGGTCCGCGTCTTTCCCAGATCCCCTGGTCCGGTTGGGTCCACCGCCGGGCGGCTGTTTCGGCCGCCTGGAGCAGGAAGGTGCGGGTGGCCGGGTCGAGGGGCTCACCGGGCGGAAGGGTCTGGTGAGCGGCGTCGAGGAGTTCGCCGTAGACGTCGAGTTGGCGTTGGCGCCAGGCGTCGTTGCCGATCCGAACGGGGCGGCTGTTGCGCCAGCCGGTCAGGTGGGGCAGGAGCCGCTCGCTCAGGTCACGTTCCCCGCCGATGCCGTACATGATCTGCAGGTCGACGCCGCGGTCGAGTTGGGTTGCCGCGGCCCGGGCGAGGAAGCCGAAGAAGCGGTTCTTCTCCTTCTCGCAGGCGGCCGTGGCGAGCGCCTGGAGGGTGAAGCTCGCGTCGCGGACCCAGGTGTAGCGGTAGTCCCAGTTGCGCGTCCCGCCCGTTGTCTCGGGCAGGGAGGTGGTGGGCGCGGCGACGATGGCCCCGGTGGGAGCGAAGGTCAGGGCTCGCAGCACGCGTCCGCTGTGGCCCACCTCGTTCTGCCAGGGGCCGACGTAGCCGCGGTGGAGCTTCGACCAGGAGCGCCAGCCTTCGATGGTGTCGGACATGCGGCGCCGGATCCGCCCCGCCCGCCAGCCAACCGGCTCGCTTTCCCACGCCGGCTCGACGTGCAGGGCGAATCCGAGGCGGTGCCCCGCCGAGAGCGGGATCCGGCCGTGCGCGGTGGAGCCGCTCACCCGCAGGTCGACGGGGCTCGACAGCAGCAGAACATGAGCGCCCCCGTAAGCCGCGAGCCCGCCTCGCACGGCTGACAGGAGTGGGTGGACGAGTCCGAACTCCGGGCGCGGCGCATAGGCGATCTCGATGTCCACCCGCCCTTCGGTGCAGGTGATCTGCCGCAGGAGCGTGCCGGGGGAAGCGGTGCCGAGCGCGTGCCCGCGTTCGCGCCGCCCCAGGGCAAGGGCATCGTGCAGGACCGCCGTACCCGTGGTCGTGCGGAAGGTCGTCTTGAGAACAAGGGTGTCCTCGACGTAGCGGCGGCTGATGTCGACCGGGCCGACAGGGCGGATGGACCAGTGGCCGGCGTCCTCGTCGAGGAGTCGCGCGAAGATCGCCGGGCTGTCGAACCGGGGCAGGCACAACCAGTCCACTGAGCCGTCGGAGGTGACCAGCGCGGCCGAGCGGCAGTCGGACAGCAGAGCGTGGTCACCGATCGGTCGGGCACTCATGCGTCGCAGTCCTTCCGACTCGGGCCGGACGCGGCCCGGCGGGGACGACGTGAGCGGTCGCCTGCGCCTGGGGTCGCTCCGGATGCCTGACGAGTGTCATGTCGGGTGCCTGTCTCCGATCTCGTCGTCATCGGCGAACTCCCCGGCCGGTAGTACGGTCGCTCAGGCGCCGAGGCCGGCCAGCCAGCGCAGTGCGCCGATACTCGGCAGGAAGAAGTACTCGCCGCCACGGGTGATGACAAAGCGCTCGACGCCGTGCAGGCGACGGCGGATGGGTCGCTGCGGGATCGTGAAGATGCCGGTGCCGTCGTTGGCGCCCGTGAGCAGATCCTTCTCCCGATCGAGGCCGGCGAAGTTGCCGTCGTTGAGCCACTGCGACTTCACGAACTCGAACTGACGGCCGAGATGTGCGCCGATGAAGACGAAGACGATGCCGCGGTCGGCGCCGTCGTCGTCCAGGATGCCGGTCGGCAGCCGCGGGCCGTAGTTGGTGCCTCGCCGGATCATGCGGTGCAGGTGGACGTCGCCGATGATCTCCGAGTCACGCGGATTGCATCGCCTGGCATGGGCGCCACGGGGACAGATATGGCCTTCCGGATCGGCCTCCTGATAGCGGAAGTCGTTGTTGCGTCGATCGTCCGCCCCCAGGGCCGGGTCGTCGTGCTCGGGCGCCAGGGTCAGTGGGGAGCCGCTCTGCCAGCGGCCCACGATCTTGGCGGCGAGCAGTGCCTCTTCGTCCGGGCCGGCGGCGTTGTCGTGGAGATATTTCCGGAAGGCGGCGACGCGCGTGTGCAGCTTCCGCCAGGCCACGAAGGTGCCGTTGCGGCCCAGCTCCGCCGGCTCCGGCATCGGCGGCAGGTTTCCGGTCTGGTCCGGGTAGCCCAGCACGAACTCGCCCGCCTTGAGCACGGTGCCGTCACCAGGGGGGCTCGCCGCGCCGCTGCCTTCGATCGTGGGGTTGCCGATGCCGTCCTTGTAGCCGAAGCTCGTGCGCCCCGTGGACAACTGGTAGAAGTCCTGCCGGTAGACGACCTGAACGCCGGGAAGCTGCGCGCGCGCCTGGCGTGCTCGTTCGAGGACGACCGCCAGCGATTCCTGGTCGGCGGCGAGGAGGGACAGCATGATGTGTACCTGGCCGGTGCCGAAGGGCGGCTCCCAGTGTGCCGGCGCGCTGTCGCCGGTATCGAACAGGGTCTCGGCACGTGCCGCCATGCCCTGTCGAAACTCCTCCGGGAAGCTGCTCAGGGAGGCCTGCGACACCTCAAGCGCTTCAAGGCCCTGATACGTCAACCCGACGTTGAGGAGCGCCGGCAGCGTGGGCTGCCACCAGTTGGCAGCGGTGTCGACCAGCTCGGCCAGGCGTCCCATCATCTGACGACCGGCCACGGGATCGTCCACCCGCAGCAGGAGGTATGTGCCGACATACGGTGACGGCCGGTCGCGCAGCACGATGCCCTGAATCTCGTCCAGCTGCAACGGCGAGCCCTCAGCTGTAGTCATGTCGTCCTCCGGGCCGGGCGTCGGCCGATGTGGTGCCCAACGCCGGTTCGGTCGGCGCCATCCGACATTGACACATCGAGCGCCTGACGAGCTCGTGGGCACGCGGGGTCGGGCGAAGCGCGAGGTTCTGCAGTGAAAGCCGAAGGGCTCGCTCAGGGTCGCCGCCGACAGCCAGCCAGAACTCCGCAGCGTGATCGGCGTACGCCTCGGGGTGACGCACCATCAACTCCTCGTAGCGCTCGGCCGCGCGGGCACGCCAGAACTGCGCCTCCCTCGACGCCGCGGACCCGCCCAGGACGCGGGCGAGCCGGCTCGCGTGGTCGGGATCGTCGCTGGCGAGCGCCAGCCGGCGCAGGCACCCGATCGCCACGGCGGCCCTGCCTTCGGCGGCATCGATGTCGGCGAGGTGACCCTGCGCCGGTACGTAGGCCGGAAGCCGGCGAGTCGCCGCCTCCAGCCAGACGCGAGCCCGTACCAGGTCGTCCTGGCCCAGCCACATGTGCCCGCACTGGAACTCGAGCACCGCGAGCGGAAACGGACTGACCCCGCGGTAGCCGCGTCTCGCAGCCACGAACCACAGCTCCGCCTCGGCCGACTCTCCGCGCTCGGCGTGCCAGCCGGCCAGGGCACCGAGGGCCCTGAAGTCACGCCGGCTCATCAGCGCACGCCGGTGCGTCTCAAGCGCCTCGTCGTAGCGCCCGAGCGCCTGCTGGACGGCGGCGCGCTCCTCGTCCAGGCTCCGTCGATCGAGCCCCAGCGCGGCCGCCGCGTCGAGATCGGCCAGCGCCGCCGGGAACCGGTGGAGGAGGGCCGCCATCCTGGCGCGGGCCAGCAGGGACCGGGGATCACGCGGCGCCCGCTCGACGAACGCCTCCGCCAGCGACGCAGCGCGCTCGGCCTCGTCGATGCGGCCCAGCACGTGCCCGCGCAGGGCTGTCAGCTCCACCCATTCGCCCCACCCGTCACCGGTCAGCCTTCCCCGGGTCGCCTGCCACGTCAGACCCCCGATGCGCGCATCGAGGTTTCCCATGGCGATCACGCCGGCCGTGGTGGTCGGCCCGTTGTCACGGCTGAGGCGTAGCTCGCCGCTCGCACGACCGGCTGAGCCGCTCATCGGCTCGCGGCGGCCGTCGGGACGGAGATGGGCGCGGGTGGGTCGGGGTTGGGCGGTGCAAGATACGGGAACTCGCGGGAGGCCGGCACGGTCGCGTGGTGGACGCCGTCGCTGACGCGGGGGCCGCGGTTGGCATTGACGATCAGTGTGTACAGCGTGTCGATGGCGTCATCGTTGAGCGACCGGCCGCCACAGGTCGTGTGCACCCGTCCCTCCAACAGCGCTCGCTCGATCTCGAAATAGCTGTCCTCGGCGTACGGTTCGGCGATGTCCACGACCAGGAAGTCGGCCAGCAGCAGTTCGGTCAGCGGGTGCGTCCCGTCCGGCTGCGTCGGCCAGTCGAGCTTGCCGTCGAGGCCGTCGAAGAAGACCAGGTTGGCGTTGAGCCGTGCGCGATAGGCGCCCAGGTAACTCGGGCCCAACCGGAAAGGGTCTTCCTCGTTGTAGAGATCGCGCAGATCCACGCTGTTGGTGGTATCGACCCCGTTGGACGACAGGAGAACGTTCTTCACCTCAGGACGGCCCAGCCGCTCCAGGCGCAGGGGATAGGGGCCGGCCGTTACGGTTTCCGCCGCCACGGCGAACACGGTGCCCGAGGCCGGCCCGAGGACCGTGGCAACGTCGAGCTCGACGACGATCGTCAGAACGTCGAGACCTTCCGCCGTGTTGTTGCCCTTCGGCAGGAAGGCGAGCCTCCGAGTCGCACGCGTCTCCACCTCCTTCTGCACATCCATGAAGAAGGGGTCCATCCGCAATCCGGCGTACATGCGCACGCCGGGGCCGTGACCGCCCCGCTCGTCGTTCACCTCCAAGGAAACCGTCTCCCCGTTCGGCAGCACGCACGTCCCCCGTTGCGTCGGCTCCCCATCGGCGGCCGGCCCGACCGGCGCCGAGAAAGTGCAGGTGAATGCGTATTCGCCGGTGCCGACATCGAAGAGCGAGCCGGGGTGTCCGGACGGGATGGCTACGGGACGGACCCGGAACCGATAGTCGGCGGCGTCGGAGAACAGAACCCCTGGCCTGGCGTTGGGAAAGACATCCATGACGAGCACGAGCCCGCCCGGGCCGGAGGGGCTGGGAAAGGCAAAGAGGTCGGCGAGATCGATGGCCGGATCGGCGTCGGCCCGGGGGCCGGAAAAGTGGTCGGACATGACGCTGCACCCTCCTGGACGGGTCCCGGCGCGGCGAGCCGCGCGCCATCGTGTCAGTCCGGTGCTGCCCGGGGGTCGGCCGCGGCCGTAGCGTCCGGGACGGGAGACAACCTGGGAACGCCCCTCCGACGGACGTTGCCACCACAGCCGCCGCAGCTGCTGGGCGCGCCGGGCCACTAACTGGACGCGGCATCCAGCAACGTGTCGAACGCCTGCGTGACCTGCTGTGCCTTGGTGGTGTCCTTGACCGTCATGGTCGGATTGGAGGCGTACCACATCTCGGCCTCCACGATCCGCGGCTTCAACCACTCGACGAAGCCCGGATCGTTCGCCCCGGGGTAGCCCTCGACGACGTCCACGAACATCTCGTCGAACCACGGCGCGGCGTTGGCGACGATGTCCGCCATGTACGGCTTGAAGTCACCGTCATAGGTGACCGCACCGACGACCTGAGTGTCGTTGTTGATGAACGTGACGCGAAAGTCGTGCACAGTGCCGACAAGCTTTTCGTAGCGAAAGGCGTCGTCCTGGATCGTGGCGGCGTTCCGGCGGAACCTGTCCGCCCCGCCCGGCTTGACATCGAAGAGCACGGTGATTTCCGCTACCTCTCCGGCCCGCTTGCCGACACCGTCGGGCTGCCTCGCCACGATTGGGGTCGCGTCCGTCCGGACACTCTGCGTCGTCATGGTTCTGCCTCCTGTTGATCTCCCGATCGGCTGGTCTGCGAGGCTGTTGTCCGGTCCGAGGTAGTCCCCCTGACCAGCTTAGTTCGCCGGGTACGGTCCGTCTTAACGATCACGTCCGGTGGGGTCGGGGGGGGGGGGGGGGGGCGGCGCGGGGGCCCGGCCCCCCCCCCCACCACCCACCACAACGGACCCGTCCCGCGAGGCGGCGCGCGGGCCAAGCCCCCCTCGGCCTGGGCGTCAGG
>NZ_JBICZB010000057.1:0-52492 GCF_043201815.1 Kitasatospora sp. NPDC048296 | reverse complement strand
GGCCATCCGGTGGCGGTCCAGGACGTGGTACCGCTGGCCTCCGGCGACAGCCGCGGACTGTCGGTGTTCTACGCCTCCTTCGGCGTGGTGCTGGCCGGCTTCCTGTTCTCGGTGGCCTCCTACCAGATCGCCCCGCGCCTGCCGCTGGCCGCCCGGGTGGCCTCCACCGTGGTCTTCGCGGCCGCGAGCGGCACGATGGTCGCGGTCATCGGTCACCAGGCCCTGCACGCCCTGCCGGCCGCGTTCATCACCGTGGCCGTGATCGCGGGCCTGTTGGCGATGGCCACCGCCACCGCGGCCGGAGTGCTGCTGCGGCTCTTCGGCCCCCTCGGCATGCCGGTGGCGTCGGTGGTGCTGCTGATCCTCGGCAACGCCACCTCCGGCGGCATCCTGCCGCCCTCCTTCCTGCCGCCCTGGCTGGCCCCGCTGGCGCAGATCATGCCCCCGGCTGCCGCCGTACGCGCCCTGCGCGGCGCCGGTTACTACCACTGCGCGCACCTGACCGGCGGCCTCGTCCTGCTCGCCGCCTGGATCCTCGGCTGCCTGGCCGTCCAGTACGTCCTCGACCTGCGGGCCGCCCGGAAGGCGGCGGCCGCGGTGTGACCGCTCCGGCTGTGCGGACGGCCGCCAGGAGGAACGTCGGCAGGGCCCCGCGGATTGACAATTCTGCGCGCGATACCGATCGAATGATACAAATTGATCAGACAGTGATTCGTGCGCGCGGCACGCGGACCTAGCCAGGGGAGACCATGACCGGCACGGCAGAGGAACGGCGGGCCACGATCGTGGAGGTGGTCCGAGAGCTGGGCACGGTCCGGGTCGTGGAGCTCGCCGAACGGCTCGGTCTGGCGGCCGTCACGGTGCGCCGCGACGTCGCGGCACTGGCTGACGCGGGGGAGCTGCACCGTTCGCACGGGTCGGTCTCGATGCCCTCCGGGGCCGCCGCCGTGCCGGAGGGGCGTGATCGCGTCGTGGGCATGCTGGTCCCCACCGTGGGCTCGTACTTCGACGAGATCATCGACGGCGCCCGCGCCGCCGCCACGGCCGTCGGGGCCCGCCTGGTGCTCGGCATCGCCCCGTACGAGGCCGGGGAGGACCGGGCGCAGGTGGACCAGCTCCTGGAGTCCGGTGTGGACGGCCTGCTGGTCACCCCCAACTGGCTGCCCGAGGGCCCCACCGGGCGCAGCGCCTGGATCTGCGAACTCCCGCTGCCCACCGTCCTGGTGGAGCGCCGCGCCCCCGCCGACAGCCCGTGCGCGGACCTGGACTCGGTCGGCTCCGACCATCACCACGGCGTCATGCTGGCGCTGCGCCACCTGGCCGGGCTCGGGCACCGCTCGGTGCTGCTGGCCGCCCGCATGGACAGCTGGACGGCGCACCAGGTGCGGGCCGGCTACGCGGAGGCCACGCGGCTGCTCGGTCTGGAAGCGCGGCCCGTGATCGACATCGAGCAACCGGGCCGCGACACGGAGGCCGTCGCCGCCCGGATCGCCGAGGGGGTGGCGGACGGCGTGCGCGCGGTGCTCGTGCACAACGACCAGGAGGCCATCCAGCTGGTGCCGGTGCTGCGCGCCCGCGGGCTGCGGGTGGGCGAGGAGGTGGCGCTGATCTCGTACGACGACGTGTTCGCCGCCTTGGCCGCCCCGCCGCTGACCGCGGTCGCCCCGCCGAAGCGTGCGGTCGGCGCGGCGGCGCTGGAGCTCCTGCTGCGCCGGCTCGGCAGTGGTGGTGAACTCCCGGTCCATCACCTGCAGTTGCTGCCGGAACTGAAGGTCCGCACGTCCTGTGGCAAGGCGGTCTGAGGCGGCGGTCCGGGGGATCGTCAGCGGAGCCGGGCGAGGTGGCGGGCGCCCGGCCCGAGCAGGGGCGCCAGCGGGGCGGCGTCCGGGAACCACGGGGCCTCGTACTCCCAGGACACCCAGCAGTCGGCCGGCAGCAGGCGCAGGCACTCGGCGATCGGCAGCACGCCCGCGCCGAGCGGCAGCGGGGTCAGGTCCTGCGGCCCGGCGATGTCCTTGACCTGCACGTAGCCGAGGTGCGGGGCGAGCGCGGCGAAGGTCTCCACGGGTTGCTCGCCGGCCAGGTGGGTGTGCATCAGGTCCCAGAGCGCGCCGACGGCCGGGTGGGCGACCAGCTGGAGCAGACGGGCCGCGTCCCGTCCGCCGCGGTGCGAGTCGTGCGTCTCCAGCAGGATGCGGACGCCGAGCCGCTGGGCCGTGTCGGCGGCCGCGGCGAGGCGTCGGGCCGCGCGGTGGTCGGCCTCCTCGGCAGGGCCGTTCCCGCCCTGCGGGAAGACGCGCAGATGGCGGGCGCCCAGGTCGGCGGCCAGCCGGAGCTGCCCACACAGCGCGCGGACCAGTGGCTCGTCGGCGCCGGGGGCGGCGATGCCGAGGTATCCGGCGAGGGCGAGCGGGGCGATGCCGAAGGCCGCGAGGGCCTCGCGGGCGTGGCGCCGTTCGGCAGCAGGCATGGCGGGGTGCACGGGTTCGCCGGGAGCACAGCGCAGTTCGAGGCCCTGCCAGCCGTGTGCGGCGGCGAGCCGCAGGGCCGTGGTGAGGGGCAGGCGGGGCAGGCCCAGGGTGGAGAAGGCGAGTCGCACGGGAGTCAGCGCTTCCGGAGGACGGTGACGAGGGGCGTGGTGCCGGGGGTGAGAAGGACGTGGTGCTCGGTGCCGTCCGGCCAGCGCACGCGGATCCGGGACTTCTCCGTGTCCACCGTGACGGCCTGGAACGGCGGGGCGGCTTGGAACGGCGGGGCGGCCTGGCCGGCGAGCCCGGCCGCGCTGACGAACAGCGCCGTCCCGCCCGTGGTGCGGCCGGTCAGGACGGGGACGGCGCCCACGCTGCCGAAGGCTGTGCCACGCGGCAGCCGGTGCGAGCACGCGGACGTGTACCCCTCGACGCCCTCCAGTGCCGAGGTCAGCCGGGTGCCGTCCGCACGGGTGGCGGCCACCCAGCCGCGCAGCCCGTCCTCCCCGTGCCGCGCCGTGCTGCCCGCCACCGCCCAGCCGCTGTGCCGAACCTCCGTACCTGCGAGGGCACCGGTGACGAGGTGGACATGGACTTCCCCGGCTCCGGCGACCAGGACCACCGAGGTCACGTCGACCCCCGGCAGTTCGGCGCCGCCGACCCGGGGGCGGTGGGCGGAGGCGGCCCAGCCGTGGCCCGCGCCGAGCGGTCGGATGCGGCCGCGCCGGCTGAGTTCGCCGTCGACGACCAGGCCGAAGTGGTTGTCCGGGGATCCGTCGTGGGCCGGGCCGGTGGCGGTGGAGTGGGCGAGCCGGGCGTACAGCGGGTTGTCGGGCAGGACCTGGTCGGCGGGCTGGTCGTCGCTGCCGTGGTTGTGCAGCCGGACGATGCCGTCGGCGGCGGTCGACTGGATCAGCCAGCCGGGCCGGGGGAGGGGGAGGACGGCGTCGGCCCGCTCGACGGGGGCCGGCTCCTCGGTGGCCGTCCACACCGGGTGCTCGGGTGGCAGGAGCAGACCCAGGAACCCCTTGCTCGCCCAGTACGGCGAGGCCGGGCCGGAGTACTCCTGGACCAGCGGCAGATGGCGACCGTGCCAGCCCAGGGTGAGCAGGTGGTCGTCGTCGAGCGCGCCGCGGTCGAGGAAGTGGCGCAGCGCGCCGGAGGCGAGGCGCCGGGTGGTGCCCGGTGTCAGTGGGGTGTGGCCGGTGAGTGCGCCCGCCCACAGGGGTGCGGCGGCGGCGAAGCGGTAGGTGAGGGAGCGGCCCTGGTGCATGGGGGCGCCGTCGGCGCCGAAGGTGTGGGCGTAGCCGTCGAGGTGGGCGGTCAGTCGCGGGCCGTGGCTGTCGAGCAGGGCCCGGTCACCGGAGAGGTGGGCGTGCAGCAGGGGGTAGAGGTGGAAGGCCCAGCCGTTGTAGTGGTCGAAGGCGCGCGGACGGCCGTCGGTGTACCAGCCGGCGCCGAGGTACCACTGCTCGATCTTCGCCAGTCCGCGGTCGACGGCGGCCTGGGCGGAGCCGTCCTCGTCCAGGCCGGCCTCGACCAGGAAGCCGCCCACCGTGAAGGGGAAGAGCCACCAGTTGTTGTCGACCGGCGTGTGGTGCAGTGCACCGGCCAGCCAGTCGCGTGCACGCCCGCGGGTCTCCTCGTCGAGCCGGTCCCACAGCCAGGGGCGGGTGAGGCGCAGCGCGAGGGCGATCGAGGCGGCCTCGACCATGGGCTGGTTGCGGTCGCCGATGGCCAGCCACGAAACGGGGTCGCGATCGGTCAGGTCGAGGTCGGTGGTCGGGGTGCGAGTGCCGGCGGCGAGGCCCTCGGCGTAGCGGCGCAGGAGGCCGTGCGGGTCGTCGCCGCCGGCTCCGGCGATCCGGAAGGCGGCCAGCAGGAAGGTGCGGGCGTAGCCCTCAAGGGCGTCCGAGCGTGGCCCCGAGATGCTGGGGCGGGGGCCGGGCAGGGGGATCAGCGCGTGCTCCGGGCCCGCGTGCCGCTGTACGGCGGTCAGCAGCGTGTCGGCTACGGCCTCCCAGTGGGCCCGGGTGAAGCCGGTGCGAGGGCTGAGCGTCCGGTCTTCCGGAGGCAGCGGGATCGGGGACATGGCTGACGCTCCTTGGTGCGGGACGGCGGATCGAATCTAGGGGTGGTCGGATCGATCGTCAATGATCCTGACCGAATGATCCGCCGTGAGAGGTTTGCGAGACTCCATGGCCCTCTTGTTCTCAGAGGTTTTGGTGGGTCTTTCGGCCGGATATGAGCGATCACTTTAGATCATTCGATCCATCATGCTTGACTTTGATCGACGGCGGTCGCAGCATATCGACACCCCCAGGGCCGACCCCCATCCACAGGAGCCGAGTCATGTCCACCACCCCCCGCCGGCGCGGCCGCAGAACCCTGCGCTCGGCCGCCACGCTCACCGCCGTCGTCGTCTCGATGTCCTCCCTCGCGGCTTGTGGCAGCGGCGGATCCAGTGACAGCGCGGGCAGCGGCCCGGTCACGATCACCTTCTGGGGCTGGGCCAAGGGCACCCAGGACGTGGTGAACGCGTTCAACGCCTCCCATCCGGACGTCCACGTCGACTACCAGCAGATCCCCTCCGGCATCGCCGGCGGCTACGCGAAGCTCTCCGACGCGGCCAAGGCCGGCAACGCCCCCGACGTGTTCAACGTCGAGTACGCCGCCCTGCCGGACTTCGTCAGCCAGGGAGCCGTCCAGGACATCACCAAGCTCGTCACGCCCGACCTGAAGGCGAAGTACCTGCCGCAGGTCTTCCAACTCACCACCCTCGGCCAGCGCAACTGGGGCCTGCCACTGGACGCCGCCCCGCAGGCGCTCTTCTACCGCAAGGACCTCTTCGACAAGGCGGGCATCACCGCCCCGCCGAAGACCTGGGACGAGTACCGCGCGGACGCCGAGAAGCTCAGGAACGCGATACCGGACACCCGGATCGGCACCTTCTTCCCGGACGACCCGAGCCCCCTGGAGGCGATGTCCTGGCAGGCCGGGGCGCACTGGTTCACCGGGGTCGGCGACACCTGGAGCGTGGACATCGGCGGCGCCGAGACCAAGCGCGTCACCGACTACTGGCAGCAGCTGATCTCCGACGACCTGGTGCGCGTCCAGCCCTCCTTCAGCCAGCAGTGGACCGCCTCGCTGCAGAAGGGCGAGACCGCCGCCTACCTGGGCGCCGCCTGGGGCGGCGGCGTGCTGAAGAGCACGCTGGCCGGCACCCCGGACGCGGCCGGCAAGTGGGCCGTCGCCCCGATCCCGACCTGGGACGCCCAGCCCGCCAGCGGCATGCTCGGCGGCACCACCTTCGCCGTCTCCAAGAACAGCAAGAAGGCCAAGGCCGCGGTCGAGTTCGCCACCTGGGCCACCACCACGCCGGAGGGCATCAAGGCCCGCATCGCCTCCGGCGTCTCCTCGGTCTTCCCGGCCGCCCAGGACCTCGTCCCGGGCGCCAAGGCGGCCTTCAACACCGACTTCTACGGCGGCCAGGACATCTACTCCGTCTTCATCGACGCCGCCAAGTCCATCAAGTCCGACTGGCAGTGGGGCCCGGCCATGAGCGTCACCAACAGCGCGATGGCGGACGTCTTCGGCAAGCTCGGCCAGGGCGGCACCGTCCAGCAGGGCATCGACGCCGCCCAGCAGGGCACCGTCGCCGCCATGAAGAACCGCGGACTCAAGGTCGCCGCCCAGTGACGCTGAACCAACACGCGGCTCCGCCGCGGGGCACCACCACCGCCTCCTCCCGGGCCGCCACCGTCAGGCGGCCCGGGAGGCTGGGGGCCCCGGCCCTGCTGCTGGCCCCCTTCCTGCTGCTCTTCACCGCCGTGATGCTGGTCCCGATCGGCTACGCGGTCTACCTGAGCCTGTTCACCGAACACCGCTCCGGGCTGGGCTTCGGCGACAGCGAGACCGTCTTCACCGGCCTCGGCAACTACGCCCGGGCCCTCGGCGACGACGCCTACCGGGCCGGCTTCCTGACCATCGGCGAGTACTGCCTGGTCTACATCCCGGTCATGCTCGGCCTGTCCCTGGCCGTGGCCCTGCTGCTGGACTCGGCCCTCGCCCGCGCCAAGCGCTTCTTCCAGCTGGCGCTCTTCCTGCCGCACGCCGTCCCCGGCATCATCGCCGCGCTGATCTGGACGTACCTCTACACCCCGGGCATCAGCCCGGTGCTCGACGCGCTGAACTCGGCCGGCGCCCACCTCGACGTGCTCGGCCACCCGCTGTCGGCCGTGGTCAACGCGGCCGTCTGGGAGTGGACCGGCTACAACATGGTGATCTTCTATGCCGCCCTGCAGGCCATCGGCCGCGAGGTGCTGGAGGCCGCCGTGATGGACGGGGCCGGGCCGCTGCGCACCGCGCTGAGCATCAAGCTCCCGCTGATCCGCGCCTCGATCACCATGGTCGGCCTGTTCACCGTCATCGGGTCGCTGCAGCTGTTCACCGAGCCGATGATCCTGCGCGGCGCCGCGCCCGCCGTGACCAGCACCTGGACGCCCAACATGTACGCCTACACCGCGGCCTTCGACCACAACGACTACGGCCTCGCCGCGGCCTCCTCCGTGCTGTTGGCCCTGCTCGCCGCCGTGCTGTCCTACGTCGTCACCCGGGCCACCCGTGGCCGGTCCGAGCGCCGAACGGAGGCCCCGGCATGACCACGCCCTCCCTCTCCGGGCGCCGCGCCGCCGCCCTTCCCGGACGAACCGCGCGCCGCCCGTGGACCCTCTCGAAGGCCGCCGTCAACGGCGCGCTGGTCCTGGCCACCGCCTACACCCTGCTCCCGCTCGGCTGGCTGCTGACCGCCGCCGCCAAGAACACCCCCGACCTGGTCGGCGGCAACACCCTCACACCGGCCAACTTCCACCTCGGGCGGAACCTGCACGACCTGGCCACCGCCGACGGCGGGATCTACTTCCGCTGGTACCTCAACTCCCTGCTCTACGCCGGGCTCGGCGCCCTGCTCTGCGCCTTCGTCTGCGTCTGCGCCGGCTACGCCTTCGAGGTCTACGCCTTCCGCGGCAAGGAGAAGCTGTTCGGACTGGTCCTGCTCGGCGTGCTGGTGCCCACCACGGCGCTCGCCCTGCCGATGTACCTGCTCGCCTCGAAGATCGGTGTCGTCAACACCTTCTGGGCCGTCTTCGTCCCCAGCCTGGTCAACCCCTTCGGGGTCTACCTGGCCCGGGTGTTCTGCGCCGGGTACGTCCCCGGGGAGGTGCTGGAGGCCGCCCGGATGGACGGCGCCGGTGAGCTTCGCACCTTCTGGTCGATCGGCCTGAAGATGGTGATGCCGGGCTTCGTCACCGTGTTCCTGTTCCAGTTCACCGCGATCTGGAACAACTTCTTCCTGCCGCTGGTGATGCTCTCCGACAGCAGGCTCTTCCCGGTCAGCCTCGGTCTGTACTCCTGGAACACCCAGACCCGCGCCTTCCCGGACTCCTACCCGCTGGTCGTCACCGGCTCGCTGCTCGCCGTCGTCCCGCTGGTCGTGGCGTTCGTCGCCCTGCAGCGGCACTGGAAGGCCGGCCTCACCGCGGGAAGTGTCAAGTGACCGTTCCGACCGTCCACGTCGACGACTCCCCGGAGATCCGCGTGCCCCACCCCCCGACCGTCCCCGACCCCGGGCCGGCGTCCCGCGCCGGTGCCCGGCCCCGCCCGCGCGCCGTCCTCGCGATGCAACCCGGGCTCGTGGAGCGGCTGTTCGACCGACGGACGCTGACCCGGCTGACCCAGCTCGCCGAGCTCGACCCCGGGCTCGTCCTCGACGACTTCACCACCTCCGAGGCCCGCGCCGCCCTGGGCGACGCCGAGGTGATCGTCAGCAGCTGGGGCTGCCCGCCCCTGGACCGCGCCGTGCTCGACGCCGCGCCCCGGCTGCGCGCCGTCATCCACGCCGCCGGGTCCGTCAAGCACCACATCACGGACGCCTGCTGGGAACGCGGCATCCAGGTCGCCTCCGCGGCCTGGGCCAACGCCCTGCCGGTCGCCGAGTACACCGTGGCCGCCGTGCTGTTCGCCAACAAGCAGGTGCTGCGCAGCAGCGCCGACTACCGCGAACTCCGCGCCGGGTACGACATCCTGGCCGCGTACGGCACCGCCGGGAACTACCGCCGCACGGTCGGCATCGTCGGCGCCTCCCAGATCGGCCGCCGGGTCCTCGAACTGCTCCGCCCGTACGACCTGGACCTGCTGCTGCACGATCCCTACCTGGATCCGGACGAGGCCGGCGCGCTCGGCGCCCGGCTGGTCCCGCTCGACGAACTGTGCGCGCTGAGTGACGTGGTGAGCGTCCACGCACCCCAACTCCCGGAGACGCGAGGGCTCATCAGCCGTCACCGGCTCGCCATGATGAAGGACGGGACCACGCTGGTCAACACCGCGCGCGGCGCCCTGATCGACCAGGACGCGCTGACCGGCGAACTGGTCACCGGGCGTCTGAGCGCGGTGCTCGACGTCACCGACCCGGACGTTCCGCCCGAGGACTCGCCGCTGTACGAGCTGCCCAACGTCCTGCTCACCCCGCACGTCGCCGGGTCGCTCGGCACCGAGCTGCACCGGATGGCCGTGGCGGCCGCCGACGAGCTCGCCTGCTACGCCGCGGGCCTGCCCTTCGCGCACCCGGTGCTGCCGCAGGATCTGCCTCGATCTGCCTGACGATCCGTCAATTCAACTTCCGCTCAACCACCTCGTGAAAGAGGAGTGCCATCCATGTCCCGCAGGGTAATCGGCGTCGTGATGAACGGCGTCACCGGTCGCATGGGCTACCGCCAGCATCTGGTCCGCTCGATCCTGGCCATCCGTGAGCAGGGCGGCCTGGCCCTCGGCGACGGTCAGGTGCTGTGGCCCGAGCCGATCCTGGTCGGCCGCAGTGCCCACAAGCTGAAGGAACTCGCCGACCGGCACGGGCTGGAGCACTGGACCACCTCGCTGGACGAAGCGCTCGCCCACCCGCTCGCCGAGGTCTACTTCGACGCCCAGCTCACCAAGGTGCGCGAGGCGGCCATCCGCCGGGCCGTCGCGGCCGGAAAGCACATCTACACCGAGAAGCCGACCGCTGAATCCCTCGACGCCGCCCTGGAGTTGGCCCGCCTCGCGCGGGAGGCCGGGGTGTGCAACGGCGTGGTGCAGGACAAGCTCTTCCTGCCCGGACTGCTCAAGCTCAAGCGGCTGGTCGACGGCGGATTCTTCGGGCGGATCCTGTCCGTGCGGGGCGAGTTCGGCTACTGGGTCTTCGAGGGTGACTGGCAGTCGGCGCAGCGCCCGTCCTGGAACTACCGGGCCGAGGACGGCGGCGGCATGATCCTCGACATGTTCCCGCACTGGCGCTACGTGCTGGACAACGTCATCGCCCCGGTCCGCTCGGTCTACGCGCACACCGCCACCCACATCCCCTCGCGGGTGGACGAGCAGGGCAACCCGTACCGGGCGACCGCCGACGACGCCGCGTACGGCATCTTCGAGCTGGAGGGCGGTATCACCGCTCAGATCAACTCCTCCTGGGCCGTGCGGGTCGACCGCGACGAGCTGGTGGAGTTCCAGGTCGACGGCACCGAGGGCAGCGCCGTGGCGGGCCTGCGCAACTGCCGCTTCCAGCACCGCGCGGCCACCCCCAAGCCGGTCTGGAACCCGGACCTGCCGGCGACCGAGCCGTTCCGCGCGCAGTGGCAGCAGGTGCCGGACAACGACGAGTTCGACAACGGCTTCAAGATCCAGTGGGAACTGTTCCTGCGGCACGTCGTCACCGGTTCGGAGTACCAGTGGGACCTGCTGGCGGGAGCCAAGGGCGTCCAGCTCGCCGAACTCGGCCTGCGCTCCGCCGCCGAGGGCCGCCGCCTGGACGTGCCGGAACTGGAGATCTGACCACCATGCCCCCGCTCAACCCGCTCAACCCGCTCGGCGCCGAGGGCATCCGCGTGCGCGAGCCCGCCCCGCTGCCACCCCGCCTTCCGGCGCCCACCGGCCGGGTGGCCTTCGCCGCCGCCCACGTGGTCGCCGACCCGTACGGGGAGAACACCCCCGGCGCCCCGGCCGCCGTCGACTGGGACACCACCCTCGCCTTCCGGCACCACCTGTGGGGCCTCGGCCTCGGCGTCGCGGACGCCATGGACACCGCTCAGCGCGGCATGGGCCTGGACTGGGCCGCCACCCGCGAGCTGATCACCCGCTCCGGCGCCGAGGCCCGGTGCGTCGGCGGACGACTGGCCTGCGGCGTCGGCACGGACCAACTGCCCGTCGGCGAGACCGCATTGGCGGACATCCCGGCCGCCTACGAGCAGCAGCTGGACGTTGTGGAGGCCGCCGGAGCACAGCCCGTCCTGATGGCCAGCCGCGCGCTCGCCGCCGCGGCCGCCGGACCGGAGGACTACCTGCGCGTCTACGGTCGGTTGATCGCTCAGGCCCGTCAGCCCGTCATCCTGCACTGGCTGGGGGAGATGTTCGACCCGGCGCTGGCCGGCTACTGGGGCTCGCGGGACCTCGACGAGGCGACCGAGACCGTCCTCACGCTGATCCGCGAGCACGCCACCCGGATCGACGGCATCAAGGTCTCGCTGCTCGACGCCGACCGCGAGATCCTGCTGCGCCGCGCACTGCCCGAGGGCGTACGCCTCTACACCGGTGACGACTTCAACTACCCGGAGCTGATCCGCGGCGACGAACTGGGCCACAGTCACGCCCTGTTGGGAATCTTCGACCCGATCGCCGCCACGGCCGCCGCCGCCCTGAAGGCCCTGGATGCCGGCGACCTGGAGCGCTACGACGCCCTGCTCGCGCCCACCCTGCCGCTGGCCCGGCACCTGTTCGCCGCGCCTACGTACCACTACAAGACGGGCGTGGTCTTCCTCGCCTGGCTGGCCGGCCACCAGAGCCACTTCACCATGGTGGCGGGAGCCCAGAGCGGCCGTTCGGTGCCGCACCTGGTCGAGCTGTTCGAGCTCGCCGACGCGGCCGGCGTGCTGCCGGACCCGGAGCTGGCCGCCCACCGGATGCGGCAGTACCTCGCGGTGGCGGGAGTCGAGCATTGAACCGGTTGTCGCTGAACCAGATCACCACGAGGAACTGGAGCCTCGCCGAGGCCGTGGACGGCTGCGTGCGCGCGGGCATTCCGGCGATCGGCCTGTGGCGGGACAAGGTCGCCGAGACCGGTGTCGCCGAGGCGGCCAGGCTGGTCCGTGACGCGGGACTGGCGGTGAGCACCCTGTGCCGGGGCGGGTTCCTGACCGGCCCCGGCCCCGAGGGCCGCCGCGCCGCCCTCGCCGAGAACCTCCGCGCCCTGGAGGAGGCCGCCGAACTGGGCACCGACACCCTCGTCATGGTCGTCGGCGGCCTGCCCGAGGGCAGCCGCGACCTGGTCGGCGCGCGCGCCCGGGTGGCCGAACTGCTCGGTGAACTCGCGCCGCATGCGGGCGACTTCGGCGTCCGGATGGCGATCGAGCCGCTGCACCCGATGTTCTGCGCGGACCGGGCCGTGATCTCCACCCTCGGGCAGGCCCTCGACCTCGCCGAGCAGTTCCCGGTCGAGCAGGTCGGCGTGGTGGTGGACAGCTACCACGTCTGGTGGGACCCGCAGTTGGCCCAGCAGATCGCCCGCGCGGGGGAGCGGATCGCCTCCTACCAGGTCTGCGACTGGACCCTGCCGCTGCCGGTCGACCCGCTGCTCGGGCGCGGCCACGTCGGCGACGGCCACATCGACTTCCGGGCCATGACCGAGCTGGTCTTCGACGCCGGGTACACCGGCTGGATCGAGGTCGAGATCTTCAACCAGCAGATCTGGGACACCCCGGGCGAGCGGACCCTGCGGACGATGATCGAACGCCATCGCACCGAAGTGGCGGGCCCGTGAGAATCGTCCTCGCGCCCGACTCCTTCAAGGGCACGGTGGCGGCCACCGAGGCGGCCCGGGCGCTGGCCGATGGCTGGCGCTCCGTCAGACCGGACGATCAGCTGCTGATCCGTCCCATGGCCGACGGCGGCGAGGGCACCCTTGCCGCCCTCGCGGCGGCCCACCCGGGAACCACCCCGTACCGGGTGGACGGGTGCACCGGACCCGACGGCCGTCCGGTCAGCGGGGCCTACGCCCTGCTGTCGGACGGCACCGCCGTGGTCGAACTCGCCGTCGCGAGCGGCCTGCCCCTGATGCGCGACCTCGCCCCGCTCTCCGCCACCACCCGGGGCACCGGCGAGACCATCGCCGCCGCCCTCGACCAGGGAGCCGACCGGCTGCTGATCGCGCTCGGCGGCTCCGCCTCCACCGACGGCGGCACCGGCCTGCTGTACGCCCTGGGCCTGCGGCTGCTCGACGCCGACGGTGTCCAACTCCCGGACGGCGGTGGCGAGCTGGCCCGCGCCCGTACGGTCGACGCCGGCTCCCTGCGGCCGCCGCCCGGCGACGTGCGGCTGCTCACGGACGTCACCAATCCGCTGCTCGGGCCGGACGGCGCGGCCGCGGTCTACGGGCCGCAGAAGGGCGCGGGCCCGCTCGACATCAGCCGTCTGGAAGCCGGGCTGGCCCGGCTCGGCGAGCTGCTCGGTGGTGACCCGGCCGCGCCGGGGGCCGGTGCGGCCGGCGGCGCCGCCTACGGGCTGACGGCCACCTGGGGCGCCGCCGTGACGCCCGGTGCGGCCGCGATCGCCGACCTGGTCGGGCTCGACCAGGCGCTCTCCGGTGCCGACCTCGTCGTCACCGGAGAGGGCCGGTTCGACGCGACCAGCCTGCGCGGCAAGGCGGTCGGCGAGGTCATCCGGCGCGCCGACCGGGCGGGGGTCCGGTGCGAGGTGGTCGCCGGAGAATCGGCCGACCCCCGGGCCGTCACCCTCACGGGCCTGGCCGGTGGCCGGGCCGAGGCACGGGGCAACGCCGTCCACTGGCTTTACCGGGCCGGGGCGCGGCTCGCCGCCTCGGCGGCCCACGCGGGCGGGTGAGGCGCACCGGGCCGTGGGAGGGCCGGCCCGGTGCGAAGGCCGATGCCCGACGCCGAAGGGCCGACCCTGCTTCTCCGGGACGGGGACTTCGACGTCGGGCATCCCGCGAGGTCCCGCGCAAGGCGGTCCTGAAGCAGAAGGAAATGTCCGATGACGGCGTCATGAATTGATCTCCGAATCGCCCTTGGGCCGGGAGGAGCAGTACCGACCGGGTGTTGCGCACGATAGATTCCCGACCGTCGGCGCTCGGTGCCCTGTTGTGGGCGTACGCCGCACTTGCCCCATCACCCCTGCTCCTGCTTTCGCCCGCCTCGTCGAACTGAGCGAACGCGGCGCCTCCAGAGGTCTCGGGTAAGCGCTTTCCAAGAGAGAGGGAATCCCACGTGACCACCCGTCCGAACCGTCGCCCGAGAGTGCTGCGCGCGCTCGGCGGCCTCGCCGCAGCCCTGGCCGCCGCGCTCTCCGTCGCCGGCTCCCCGGCTGCGCAGGCCTCCGCGGCCAGTTCGCTGCCCACCCCGGACCACGTCGTCATCGTGATGATGGAGAACGAGGACTACGGTGCCGTCATCGGGAACACCGCCCAGGCACCGTACATCAACTCCCTCGCTCGGCAGGGCGCTTCGTTCAGCGACGCACACGGTGAGTGGCACCCGAGCCTGCCGAACTACTACGCGCTGCTGTCCGGTTCGACCCAGGGCCTGACCAACAGCACGCCCCCGCCCGTCGGTTCGGTCAACGCCGACAACCTGCCCAACGAACTGGCCGCCCACGGCTACAGCTTCGGTGACTACTCCGACGAGGCCACCCCCGCCGCCTGGCTGCGCTTCGCCGACCTGCCCGGGACCGCGACGGCCCCGAACCCGGTCGACAAGTGGCTCCACTGCCCCTCCCCGACGCCCGGCCAGGCCTGCGGCTTCCCGACCGACGCCACCGGCTACGCCAACCTGCCGACCGTCACCTTCGTCCACGGCAACGCCTCCGAATCCATGCACGACGGCAATGTCCTCGGCGGCGACACCTGGGTCAAGAACACCTTCGGCGGCTACGCGGACTGGGCCAGGACCCACAACAGCCTGCTGCTCGTCACCTGGGACGAGGACAACTTCACCCAGGCCAACCACATGCCGACCGTCCTCTACGGCGCCGACGTCAAGCCCGGCAGCTACAGCGAGACGGTCAACCACTACAACATGCTGCGCACCATCGAGGACATGTACGGCCTGCCGTACCTGGCCAACGACGCCAACGCGGCCCCGATCCTCGACACCTGGGGCTCGACCACGTTCGGCACCGGCAGCGGCCCCGGCCCTGTCACCGGCCTCGACAACTGGTGCCTCGACGACAAGGGCAGCAGCACCGCCGACTTCAACCCGGTCACGCTCTACTCGTGCACCGGCAACGCCAACCAGGCCTGGACGATGCCCGGCGACGGCACGGTCCAGGTCTTCGGCAAGTGCATGGACGTGCTGCACAGCGGCACCGCCAACGGCACCGTCGTCCAGCTCTACCACTGCAACGGCGGCGGCGCCCAGCAGTGGGTCGCCCAGGCCGACGGCACCCTGATGAACCCGCAGTCCGGCCGGTGCCTGGACGACCCCGGCGCCAGTCTCGGCAGCCCGCAGCTGATCATCTGGGACTGCAAGGCCGGCGCCAACCAGCTCTGGCGCCTGCCCTCCTGACAGGGCGCACGCCCCGCCCCTACCATGCACACATCAGGCCTGTTGCCGGACCGCGCTCTCGGCAGTCCGACGGCAGGCCCGCGTGTGCGCGCACCCACCCTCACCATCACGTCCGGGAATGACCATGAGAAGACCTGTGATCCGCGCCCTGGCGGCGGCAACAGCCCTGTTCGCGTTCGCCATGCCAACCGTCGGGGGTACCGCGACGGCGTCGGCCGACACCACGGCCACCTCCACCACGCCCACCGTCCTGACCGGCGCCCAGCTGGCGGCCTCCTGGGACGGCCCGCTCAGCACCCGGGGCCGGTACATCGTCGACGCTTCCGGCAACCGCTTCAAGCTGAAGGCGGGCAACTGGGCGGGAGCACAGGGGACGTGGCAGGGCAGCGGCTCGACCACCGACCCCGCGAACAACCAGGCCGGCCAGGTCTCGTACAACCTCCCGCTCGGGCTGGACCGCGCGCCGATCGGTGAAATCCTCAACGGGTTCCACCAGTTGGGGATCAACAGCATCCGGCTGCCGTTCGCGAACGCGCTGATCCACGACACCTCGACGGTGCCGGACGTGGCGGTGGCGGCCAATCCGCAGCTCAAGGGCAGGACCCCGCTGCAGGTCTACGACGCCGTGGTGGCGGCGCTCACCGCCGACGGCTTCGCGGTGATCCTCAACAACCACACCACCAGCTACCGGTTCTGCTGCGGCCTGGACGGCAACGAGCGCTGGAACAGCGGTCAGAGCACCCAGCAGTGGGAGGACGACTGGGTGTTCATGGCCAACCGGTACAAGGCCAACAAGCGTGTCGTCGGTGCCGACCTGCGCAACGAGGTCCGCCGCGACATCTTGGACGACCCCAACTGGGGCATGGGCGACAGCCATGACGAGAACGCCGCCTTCGAGGAGGCCGGCAACGGGATCCTCCAGGCCGACCCCGACATGCTGATCATCATGGAGGGCATCAACTGGTACGGCATCCCCGCTGCCGGGTTCTCCCACGGGCGCCCGATGCTCACCCCGGTCGCCACGCTCTCCAACACCCTGATCAACTCCGGCAAGCTGGTCTACGCCGCCCACTTCTACGCCTACACGGGACCGGCCAACACGGGTGCCGGCAGCGGCCCGGGCGCGACCAGCGACCCGCGCTACGAGGACTTCACGCCGGACCAGCTGGCCTCGGTGGTCAACCAGGAGGCGCTGTTCGTCACGCAGACCGGCCAGCATTTCACGGCGCCGGTGTGGGTGAGCGAGTTCGGCGCGGGCGGGCGCGGCTCGACCGATGCCAAGGAACAGGCCTGGTTCCGCAACTTCACCGACATCCTGGTCGCCAACGACACCGACTTCGCGGTCTGGCCGCTGGTCGGCTGGCAGAACGGCGGTGTCCCGAACGACAACTGGGCGCTGCTCTCGTACGACGCGAACGGTGGGCAGCTGTCGTTGGAGGACCAGGGCGACTGGCGGGCCGCCGACTGGAACAAGCTGGTGAACGCGCCCTCGTACAGCGGGCAGGTCGCGAAGTCCGCGCACTGGAACCAGCTCAACCTGGACCACGGCGACTACAACGTGTCGGCCCGCATGACGGCGCTGCCCGACTGGAGCGGCGGCAACCGCAAGGGCAACTGCCCCGACGGTGAGCGCCTGATCGGCCTCGGCCGCAGCGACAGCCGGGGCCTGTGCACCGACGCCGGCGAGCCGGCGACCGTCGCCGGGGACTGGGTGACCGTCACCGACGAGCGGTACGTCACCGAGGGCGACTGGGCGTCCGGCTACAACAAGCTGCAGTGCCCGGACAACACCTTCGCCGTCGGATACGCCGTGCACAGCAACGCCATGTCCGCCCTGCTGTGCGCCCCGTCCGCCGCGAAGCTGCCGCTGACCGGCCGCGACGTCTGGTTCGACCACGCCGACAACCGCCCTTCGGCCTCCACCGGCTCCGACTCCGCGGCGAGCGACTGGGCGCCGGGCTACTACAAGGGCCAGTGCGCCTCCAACGAGTACGTGGCGGGCGTCGCGTACACCTGGAAGTGGCTCCACTACGGCGTCCCGGACGCCCTGCTCTGCCGCCCGCTCGGCTGAGCGCACCACCCCGACGGGCAGCCCGGCCGATTCGGCGGTCGGGCTGCCCCTCCGCGTTCGATCGTTCGACTCCGAAGCGGACATGGGAAGTTCACGACGCGGCCGGGATATCTTCGCCCGCTGCGGGAACCTAGGTAAACGCTTTCCTGACACCGTGTTGGCTACACAACACCGCGCTCCCTCCCCCGATCCGGAAGGACCCAACGTGGCCAAACGCAAGCTCGTGCTGCCTGCCGTCGCGACGACCGCCCTGCTCGTGTTCTCCGGCTGCGCGCTGAACGTCGCGGCGGCGGCGCCCGCCGCCGCCGACACCGCGCCGGCGCCGTCCCAGGCCGCACCGACCGCCGCGCCCACCGCCCCGGCGACCTTGGCGCCCCCGGCCACCGGCACCCAGGCCGCCACCGTCGCGACCCCGGCCCAGGCGGGCACATCCGCCGCGCCCGCTGCGCCCGCCGCACCCGCCGCGCCCGCCCTCGCGCTGTCCTCCTACGACCCGAGCACCGGCAACGCCGTACTCAAGCCCGCCGCGAACTCCACGTCGGCGTCCGGCACTTCGACCCCCGCCGTGCAGCCCGGTCAGCTGATCGACAGCCCGCCCACGCCGGCCGCCCCGCAGGGCGCGCTGGTCGCCGTCACCGGCGTCCAGCAGTCCGCCGACGGGACGGTGGCCGTCAGCACCCGCCCGGCGGCCCTCCCCGAGCTGCTCGGCGGCACCACCGCGAGCCTGCAGGCCCCGCTCGACCCCGCCGCCCTCCACGTCCAGCCGCAGGTCAAGGACCTCCAGGTATCCGTCAACACGACCGCGACCGGCGGTCAGGGCTCCGTCAGCGGCGGCCTGGGGCTGAGCGCCGACGCCACCGTTCCGCTGTCCAACGGCTCCTCGGCGCACCTGTCCGGATCGGTCGAGATCGACCCGACGGTGAGCTTCTCCTACCAGGGCGGCGTGCTCACCCCCCAGCAGGCCCGGATCGGCTTCGACCTCGGCGCGCACGCCGACTGGCACGTCAGCGGCGCCAACCTCGCCGCCGGTGCCTCGGTCAAGATCCCGCTCGCCAAGCTCAGTTCCAGCCCCGTGGTGATGGTCGGCCCGCTGCCGGTCGTGATCAACCTGGACTTCACCCTCTCGCTGGACATCGCCGCCGACGGCACCATCACGGTCGACGCCGAGCAGAGCTACGACGGCCACTGGGGCGTCCACTCCGACTACACCAACGGCCAGGGCTGGACCACCGCCACCGACCCGGGGACGTCCACCGTCTCCCCGCTGAAGCTCAACCTCAGCGGCGCCGCCTCCGTGAAGACCGGCCTGCTGGCCGAGGGTTCGATCGCCCTGTACGACGCGGTCGGCGTCAAGGCCTCCATCGAGCCCTACCTGCGGACCGCCGTGAACGGCTCCGTCGTCCTCGGCGGCGGCGCGGCGCCCAGCGTCAACGGCACGGTGAACCTCTACGGCGGACTCGACATCAACGGGGCGCTGATGGCCCGCCTCGCCATCCTCGGTACGCCGATCCTGGAGAAGGACCTGCCGTTCCTCGCCTACCACCAGGAGTGGCCGATCACCTCGCAGAACCTCGGCCAGGCCCCAGCGCCGGACGTGACCTGGGCCTCGCTCAACTCCAGCATGGGCGACGACAACCGCTCCGCCGACCTGAAGGCCCGGCCGGACTGGGACCCGTCCGCCCGCAAGGCCTCCTGCCCGGACGGATCCCGTCTGATCGGTCTCAGCTTCGGCGGCGACCGCGGCCTGTGCACCACCCTCACCCGGACGGACCTGTGGGACTCCGGCCACGCCTTCACGGTGGTCCACGACGAGACCAACGTGACCACCGACTGGGCGCGCGGCTACACCAAGGCGCAGTGCCCCGCCGGCTCCGCCGTGACCGGGTACAGCCGCAACGGCAGGACCATCGGCGCGCTGTGCGCCAAGGCCGGTGCGCCGCTCGGCACGGCGAGCCGCACGGTGTGGTTCAACAACGGCGACACCCGGCCGGCCGCCGCCGGCGGCGGCGACTTCGCGTACGGCTTCTACAAGGGCCAGTGCGCGGACGACGAGTTCATCGCCGGGGTGGCCTACAGCCAGCCGTGGTACGAGCTCTGGGCCTCGCGCCCGTACGCGCTGCTCTGCCAGAAGCTCGCCTGACCCGGCGCCACCTGCACCAGTCCGGCCCGGCTCCCCGCGCGGGGAGCCGGGCCGGACCGCGTCGTTCACCCGGTGACGACCCTTCGGGAAAGCGCTTGCCCTCCTCCCGTCGACAACCGTGACCCGGGTGCCGGCCACAGCCGGGTCCTCACCGGTTCAGCCGCGGGCCGGCCCGGTGCTGGAGCGCACGGCCAGGTCCACGTCCAGCTCGACGATGCGCCGGGCCCCGCGGTGATCGGGCTCGTCCAGGATCAGCTCCATCGCCCGCGCGCCGATCCGCTCCAGCGGAAGCCGCACCGTGGTGAGGGCCGGGTGGAGGTCGCTGGTGAAGGGCAGGCCGCCGAAGCCGACGACGGAGACCTCGGCGGGGACGGCCCTGCCGAGATCCTCCTGCAGCGCGGCGAGCGCACCCGCCGCCATGCCGTCGTCGAGCGCCAGGACCGCCGTCAGGTCGGGTCGGGCCGCGAACAGCTCGTGGGTGGCCACCCGCCCCCCGTCCCGGGTGAAGTCCGCCTCGACCACGCGGTCGGGCGGCAGCGCCGCGCCCCGTGCGGCCAGCGCGCGGCGGACCCCGTCCAGGCGGTGCTGGACGGTGACCAGTTCCCCAGGCCCGGCGATCACCCCGATCCGTCGGTGCCCCAGCTCCCAGAGGTGGGCGACGGCCAGCTCGGCTCCGCGCCGGTTGTCGACGGTGACCAGGTCGGCGTCCGCACCGTGCTCCCCGATGCAGACCACCCGGCCGCCGTCCTCGACGAACCCCGCGAGCCTCTCACCCAGGCGCGCCACGAACGCCGGGTCGGTGAAGCCGCTCCCGGCGAGCAGCACACCACTGGCCCGCTGGGTGCGGACCCGGAGCAGGTACTCCAGTTCGAGCTGCGGATCGCGGAACGTCGCGGCCAGGATCACCATCAGGTCGCCCTCGCGGGCGACTCGCATCACCCCGGCGGCGATCTCGCCGAAGTACGGGTCGGTGATGTCGTGCACGATCAGCCCGACCACCGAGCTGCGGGAGCGGGCCAGCGCCTGGGCGGGCGCGTTGGACACGTAGCCCAGCTCCGCCGCGGCCGCCAGCACCCGGCGGCGCAGCTCCTCGCCGACCACCCGGCCGGTGGCACCGTGCAGGGCCCGGGAGGCCGTGGCGATCGAGACGCCCGCGTGCCGCGCCACCTGCTGGAGCGTGACGGCCCCGCCGGAGCGTCCTCCGGTGCTGCGTGCCCTCGGACTCCTCGCCATGGCGGTAAGGTACCCGACCGGGTCCGCAGGCCGGACGGGGTCGGCGGCGGCCGGCGCCGGGGTGTGCCAGGCCGTTCCGCCGTCGGCCGGTCGGGGCGCGGGGCACCCGCCGCCTGCCGTGCGGCGACCTCGGCAGCCGAATACGTACACGCCCTTTGGCCATCCCCCATATCCGCATCCGAGGGCCGCCCGCAGCCGACGAATCCGTTGTCGATTCGGTGGCGATGAAGAGTCGAATGATTCGAATACGCTCCGAATGGCGAAGGGGATCGGCTTCCTGCCGTTCGCGCTGGAGCACCTGGGAGGATCGGCTGGACCGCTTCCGGCGATTCGGGCCGTACGCGGCCGTTCGGAGCAATTCTTCGCCGAGACGGCGCGCCGGTCAACGGCCTTCGACCGGATGAATCGGCCATGAATCGGTGCTGCGCAGAAAGCTCCGATCGCCATGCTCCGATCGTCGGAGTGGAATCGCGGAAACATATGGCCATTCATGGGCCGGAGGGCTGTTGACTGCCGGCGAGGTCCTGCCTACCGTTCTGCACGTCCGGATCCGTCTTCGGATCCGCCGCCAATTCACCGGATATGACGGCGGATTCCGGCCCCGGCCGCCTCGGGTACTCCATTTCCGGCTCGTCGCCGCGGTCGCACCGGTCGGTGTGCGGCGAGGCCCGGATCCCGAGTCTCCTCCTCCCCCCACTGAAGGCAGAGGCCATCGTGAGAAGAAGAGCGCTTTCGCTGTTGACGGTCGGCGTGACCGTCGCGGCGTCGGGAACGATCTGGGCGGCCGCGGCCGGCCCCGCGTCGGCGGTGTCCGCCGACGGCAACATCGCCGATCACACGCTGGCCGGTGTCCCGACGATGGTCATCCGCCCCGGCTCGTGGCGGCAGACCAACGACGCGCTCGTGCGCCAGGACACCGATGCCGCCGTCGCCAACGGCCTGGCCGCCAAGGGCTGGAGCATCGTCGCGGTCGACGACGACTGGATGATCCAGGCGAACGGCAAGGACTGGGACGGCACCCAGGTGGTCCCGGCCGGCCAGAACGGGCGCGACCTGAACGGCAACCTGATCGCCTCGCCGAGCAAGTACCCGCAGGGCATCCGGGCGACGATCGACTACGTCCACTCCAAGGGCCTGAAGTTCGGCATCTACGAGGACGGCGGCACGCTCACCTGCGACGGCGGCTCGGGCAGTTGGGGCCACTTCACCCAGGACATGAACTACTTCGCGTCCCTGGGCGTGGACTACGTCAAGATGGACTACTGCTACCCGTACCAGAGGACTTCGACGTCCGGTCTGCACCTGACGACGCAGCACGACGCGGACCAGGCGGTCACCGCGTACGAGGACGCGGCCAACGCGATCGCGGCGGCGAACGACGCCTACGGGACGCAGATGGTGCTGAACGACTCGGCGCCGGCCTACTTCAACTGGGACGACGCCAGCACCGGCAGCTCGGTGTTCCAGCAGGTGATGGTCGGGGCGGGGCTGTCGGCGCAGGAGTGGCGGATGGCCGCGGACAGCGGCGGCGGCAACTGGGCGTCGATGCTGACCGTCGCCGCGCAGGGCGTCGCCTCGGCGCGCTTCGCCCGGGCCGGGCACTTCAACGACCTCGACCAGCTGACGATCGGCCAGTCCTCGATGACCGAGGTGCAGCAGCAGGCCGAGTTCAGCCTGTGGTCGGTGCTGGCCGCGCCGTTGAACATCAAGGTGACCGGTACCGCCGGCTTCACGCCGCAGGTCGTCGCCGACGCGGGCAACGCCGATGTCATCGCCGTCGACCAGGACCGGCTCGGCGTGCAGGGCAGGCTCGTCTCCACCGACGCGAACGCGGACGTCTACTCCAAGCCGCTGGCCAACGGCGACTACGCGGTGCTGCTGCTGAACAAGTCCACGTCCACGCAGACCGTCGGCACCACCGCCGCGGCGATCGGCAGTTCGTCGACAGACTTCACCCTCACCGACCTGTGGTCCAAGAGCGTCACCTCCGGCTCCGGGGCCATCTCGGCGACTCTGCCGGCCACCAGCGCCGTCCTGTACCGGCTGCACCCCAACCAGTCCGGCCACTTCACCACATGGCGCACCGCACTGAACGCCACGGCGATCAGTGACGACGACGCGGCGACCGAGGGCTGCTTCGACCGGGTCTGCGACAGCTTCTCCGCCGATGCCCTGGCCGACGGCGGGGCGACGGCCGGCGGCAAGGTGACCGTGAACGGGCAGACCTTCGACTGGCTGAACAACGGCTCCGGCCGCTTCGACAGCATCGCGGCCCAGGGCCAGACGATCGACTACTACGGAAGTGGCAGCACGCTCGGCTTCCTGGGAGCCTCCAGTGGCGGTGACGTCTCCGGCACCATCACGCTGCACTACAGCGACGGAACGAGCAGCACGGCCGGCTTCGGCTTCCCGAACTGGGTCACCGGCAACCCGACGGCGTTCGGCGACAGCACCGCCGTCACCGCGACCCACCGGGACACCCCGACCGGGCCCGACCGGTTCGGCACCGGCTACGTGGTCTCCTACGCCCCGGTGGCGATCACGGCGGGCAAGAGCCTGGTCTCGATCACCCTGCCGAACCTTCCGGCGCTGCACGTCTTCTCGATCACCAAGTCCTGACAGGCCGTGACCGGACGCGGTAGGCCGTGACCGGACGCGTCGGGCAGCGGTGTCTGCCGCAGTGACGAGGGCAGGGCCGCCGACGGAGGCCCTCCCCTCGTCACACCTCGGCGTACGTCCGCGATTCCCGTGGCTGCTTCGCACCGCAGGAATCGCGGACGGTGATCCCGGGCCGCACCAGGACCTGGTGCGGCGCCCGGCCGGGGTCCTTCAGCCGGCTCAGCAGCAGTTCCGCCGCGGTACGCCCGACCAGCCGCTTCGGCGGTGCCACCGCGGTGAGGGGCACGTCGGGCAGATCGGCGATCTCGTCGTCGTAGGCCACCAGAGCCAGGTCGCCCGGAACGGTGAGGCCGGCGCGGCGCGTCGCGGAGACCAGCAGCGCGGCCTGGCGGTCGCCGAAGCACAGCGCCGCGGTGCATCCCGCCTCGCGCAGGCGGCTGAGACAGCGGTCCGCGGTGGCCGGACCCCACTCGTTCAGCGCGGCCTGGAACTCCACCGGCTCGCCGCCGAGTTCGGCCACCGCCTGGCGGTAGCCGACGGTCACCGGATCGGCGGTCGGGCTGGGGGAGCGCAGCGCGAGGCCGATGGCGCGGTGGCCCAGAGCGGCCAGGTGGCGCACGGCGTCGTAGGCGCCGGCCTCGTGGTGCGAGCACACGTACTCGGTCCGGTCATCCAGCGACCGGCCCCGCCGCTCCATCAGCACCACCGGCACCGGGAGGCCGCCCAGCCGGTGGAGATAGTCCTCGGCGGACTCGGGTCCGCTGAGCGTGGGAACCAGGAGCAGACCGTCGACCTCGGCGTCGAGCATCTCCTGCACCAGCCTGGCCTCGACGGGCTGCTGGTAGTCGGACGTGGCGAACTGGACGCGGACACCGGTGGCGGCGCGCACCTCCTCCACCCCGCGCAGCACCTGTGGGTAGTAGAAGCTGCCGTGCGGGACGATGACGCCGATCAGCGACCGCTTGGCGTCGTCCGGTCGGGACGCGCGGACGAACGTACCGGCGCCCTGGCGTCTGACCACCAGACCGTCGGCGACCAGGTCGTCCACCGCGCGTCGGACCGTGCTCACCGAGACCGCCCAGATCCGCGCCAGTTCCTGTTCGGTGGGCAGGCGGCTGCCGGGGGGACGGGTGCCGTCATCGATGTCCCGGCGCAGCCAACCGGCGATCCGCTGAAATTTCAGCTCTCTCACCTCGGAAGCCGAGGGAGCATCCATGCCCGTCCCTTTCCTCACCGCACCGTCCGGACAGCGGAGCGTGAACTCCGGGCGGTGGGGCCATGATTCGCCCCGGGTCATCCGCCCGTCAACGGTAGGCCCGCCGGATGAATCCCGAATGAATCCGGGGATCGAGTGCCGACCGGCCCGAACCGGCGGCTGTCTGCTTCGCCGCCGGAGGTCCGTTCAGGAGCGGTGGGCGGGGTGGATGAGGTCCAGGGTGTCCTGGAGGCCGCGGATGAGCGCGGTCACGCCGATCTCGAAGGTGAGGTCGCGGTGGTTGGGCGGCGGGTTCAACAAGGGGTCGAGTCCGGGCGGCAACTCCTCGGCCGGGCCCAGCAGATCGCGCGGTGTGTTCACGATGAGCATCGAGCCGACGATGAGGGACTGGAACGAGTGCACGATCGGCAGGAGGTATTCCTCGGGCCAGCCGGCTTCACGCAGCATGGCGAAGGTCTCGGCGTAGCCCTGGAGCGCGGAGGAGGACTGGGCCGGTCGGGTCCGGAACAGTGGCACCGCGTTCGGGTGGGCGCTGAGGCCGGCTCGGTAGTGGCGTGCCCAGGTGTCCAGAGCGGTGGTCCACGGGCGGACGCTCATGTCGAGGTCCATCTCGGCGACGATGAGCTCGCAGATCCCGTCGATGATCTCGTCGCGTCCTGAGATGTGGTTGTACAGGGACGGGCCCTTGACACCGAGCCGGGCGGCGATGCGGGGAGTCGACAGGGCGTCAGGGCCCTCTTCGTCGATCAGCGCGAGAGCGGCCCGCATGATCCGCTCCTTCGTCACCAGCGGTCTCGACGGTCTGCCCATCTGCTGTCCTCCTGCTTCCTCTGCGCCGGTCCGGCCCTCCTCCGGGTTGGAGCCCATGTTCCCTCTAGTGTACGTTCTCGCCCAGGCAAAACTACTGGCTCTAGTTTTAGGGGGTGCCCGGTGGGACGTCTGGTGGCCCTGTGCGGCGCCAAGACCGGCCTTCGAGAGCGCTTCTGACGCTCCGGCCGGCGGCGAAAGCGGTCACTTCCGGCCTGACCACCCCCTGATCTGACGGCAGTCGCCTGCATTCCTGTCCGCCTGACGTCAAAGGTGACCCTCCGCATGTCCATGCGCACCGTTGCGCTGTCCGCGCTCGCCGCGTCCGTGGTGCTCTCGCTCACCGCCTGTGATCCGACCACGCCGACCGCCGACTCCACTGCCGCCTCCGCGACCGCGCCGGCCGCCCCCGTCCTGACCGACGGGACCCCGGCGGCCGCCCAGGCCCCCGCCGGCACCCCGAAGGTGACCCTGGTGACTCCGGCCGCCGGCCAGTCGTCGACCGGCCCGACCGCCTCCGGCACGCCCAAGGCGACCCCGGCCACCCCCATCGTGTCGGGCGCGCCCGCCGCGCCCGCTTCCGGGCAGCCCACCCCGGCCAAGACGCCCGACCTCAAGCTGGACTCCTACGACAAGCAGAGCGGCAAGGTCGTCCTCGCCGCCGCCGACACCGTCAAGGGCAGCCCCAGCCCGTCGGCCTCCGCTGCGGCCACCGCGGCAGTCCAGCCCGGTCAGCTGATCGACAGCCCGCCGACGCCGGCCGCGCCGCAGGGCGCGCTGCTCGCGATCACCGAGGTCAAGCCGGTCGCGGGCGGGAAGGTCGAGGCGAGCACGCGCCCGGCCACCATCTCCGAACTGCTCGGCCAGACCTGGGCCAAGATCAAGACCGCCCTGGACCCGCACAACATCAAGGTCACCCCGCAGCTCAAGGACCTCAAGGCCTCCTACGTCCCCAACCCCAACGGCGGCACCGGGTCCGCCTCGGCGGTGCTGAAGCTGGACGCCAACGACAGCGTCCCCCTGCCCGGCGGTGGCAAGGCCACGCTCTCCGGCTCGCTCGAACTCGACCCGAGCCTCGACTTCAGCTACCAGGGCACCCACGGCATCCTCGGCGCCGACCAGGCCAAGGTCGGTTTCGACCTCGGCGCGCACGCCAACTGGCACATCACCGCCGGACTCACCGGCTCCACCGGCCAGGTCAAGATACCGATCGCCACCCTCACCGCCACCCCCACGATCATGGTCGGCGAGGTGCCCGTCGTGATCACCCTCAACCTCACCGTCTACGCCGAGGTCAGCGCCGACGGCACCGTCACCGTCGACACCACGCAGAACATCGACGGGGCCTGGGGCGTCCACGCCGACTACACCAAGGCCGCCGGCTGGACCAGTGCCACCGAGCCGGTCAAGACCACCGTCTCCCCGGTCAAGGCCGCCTTCAACGGCAACGCCAACGTCCGCACCGGCCTGGTCGCCGACGGCTCGGTCGCCCTCTACGACACCGTGGGCGTGAAGGCCACCGTCGAGCCGTACCTGCGCGCCGCGGTGGACGGCGCGGTCAGCATCGACTCCAGCGCCGGCAAGCCGGTCGTCACCGGCAAGGCCGGCCTCTACGGCGGGCTGAACGTGAACGGGGCCGTCATGGCGCGCATCGCCATCCTCGGCACCCCGCTGCTGGAGAAGGACCTGCCGTTCAAGCTCTACCAGAACGAATGGCCCATCGTGGCCGGCTCGTACAGCAACGCGACCCCGAGCGCCACCGCACCGGCGAACTGACGGCAGGTCTCCTGCAGAGGAGCAGCAGGGCAGAACTCCTCGCCGCAGCGGCCCTGACGGCCGCGATCGGCACCGGACTCACCACCCCCGCGGCCGCGGTACCGGCGGCACCCGGCGCCTTCCTCGACACCTTCGGCCCGAGGTAGCGGCCCGTCGGGGGAGCAGGTGCCCACCGCGGCTCGGCCGGCGGCCCCTTCCGGTGGGGGAAGGGGCCGTCGAACCGGACCCGACCCGGTGCCGGGTGGTGGGCCGTCAGAGCGCCGCGAGGCTGGTGGCCAGGTCGTCCAGGCCCAGTGAGCCCTGGGAGAGGGCGGCCATGTGCCAGGTCTTGAGGTCGAATTCGGCACCGCGGCGCCGCTCGGCCTCGGCCCGGCCCGCCAGCCAGGCGCGCTCGCCGAGCTTGTAGCCGATCGCCTGGCCGGGCCAGCCCAGGTAGCGCTCGATCTCGCCGTTGCGCCGTGCCGCCGGGCTGCCGTGGTAGGCGGCCATGAAGGCGGTGCCCAGCTCCGGTGTCCAGTGCTCGCCGGGGTGGAACGGTGAGTCGGCCGGGATCCGCAGGCGCAGGTGCATGCCGATGTCGATGATCACCCGGATGATCCGCAGCATCTGCTTGTCCAGGTAGCCGAGCCGGTTCGCCGGGTCGGTGAGGAAGCCCAGCTCGTCCATCAGCCGCTCGGCGTACAGTGCCCAGCCCTCGCTGTTGGCGCTGATCTTGCCGAGGGTGACCTGGTAGCGGGTCAGCCGGTGCTGCAGGGTGACGGCCTGGGCGAGCTGCAGGTGGTGACCCGGGACGCCCTCGTGGTACCAGGTGCTGACCAGCTGCCAGGTCGGGAACCGGGTGCGGCCCAGCGCCGGCAGATAGGTGCGGCCTGGGCGGCGGAAGTCCAGGCTGGGGCCCGCGTAGTGCGGCGCCACCGAGGTCCCGGGCGGCGCGATGTGGGTCTCCACCCGCCGCAGCGGTCCGGCGATGTCGAAGTGGGTGCCGTCCAGGTCCTCGATCGCCTGCTCGATCAGCTCCTGCAGCCAGGCGCGGATGCCTTCCTCGCCCTCGATCGCGTGGCCTTGCTCGTTCAGGTGGTTCATCGCCTCCAGCACGCTCGCGCCGGGCAGCACCTGCCGGGTGGCGCGGCGCATCTCGTCGAGGGTGCGGTGGAACTCGGTCCAGGCCCAGTCGTAGGCGTCCGTGACGTTCAGGTCGGCGCCGGTGGCCTGGCGGGCGGCGCGCAGGTACTTCTCCTCGCCGACCGCGTCCGGCACCCCGACCGCGGCGGGCGCGTAGTCGGTGCGCAGCCAGTCGCGGAAGGCGGCGATCGCGGTGGTGGCGTCGAGCGCGGCCCGGTCCAGCGCGGCCTGCTGGCGCTCCGGGCCGGGCGCGACGAAGGCGGTGAACCAGCTGGGCCCGCCGCTCTCCTCGCCGAGCCAGGCGGTCAGCTGCCCGATCACCGCCTCGACCTGGCGCGGCGCCGACAGCAGCCCGCGGTCGATGCCGGCCCGCAGCGTCCGCCGGTACCCGTCCAGGGCTCCCGGCAGTGCCCGCAGCCGGCCGCCCAGGTTCTCCCAGTCCGTCTCGGTCCCGGCCGGCGACAGGGTCAGGGTCCGGCGCAGCGTGTGCAGCGGCGAGTTCAGGGGCCGCAGCGACCAGAGGTGGTCGCCTGCCTCGTGGCCGGCCAGTTCGGCCGTCAGCCGCTCGCGGAGCAGCCGCGCGCAGTCCGCCTCCGCTCCGGTGGTGGGCACCGTCGCGTGCGCCAGCTGTGCCAGCGTCCGCCGGGCCAGTTCGGCGGTCTCGTCGTACCACTCGGGTGTGAAGTCGGGCTGCCGGTCCGCTCCGACCGGTTCTCCCAGCCAGGCGGCGGTGGAGGGGTCATGGGCGACCGTGGCGGCGACGTGGTCGTCGGCGATCCGGCGCGGCGAGCCGGGGGCGGATGGGGCGGCCGGTAGGCGATCTGACGGTGCCGAAGCTGACGTGGTGTCGGGTGTGGGGCTCTGGCCGGGGAGTGGGTGTTCGGGCATGGTGACCATCCTGGAGCAACGGGTGCTGTGTGTCAGGTCCGGCCTGGAGCCCGCCCCCGTGGAAGCGGCGCAGGCCGGTAGGAGGGCCTGTGCCGCGGAGGTTCAGCGTGGTCGTGGGTCGAAGGAGTGGGGCGGACGGGAGTGGGGTCGACGCCTTCGCCGTGTTCCGGAACGGTGCGTCGCTGCCGGGCGAGCCCGGCAGCGACGACGGGTGGTGCTCATGCCGTGCTCCACTGTTGGTTGGCGGCGGTGGTGCAGTTCCACAGGAGTGGGTGGGGGAGGTTCAAACAATAACCGAACGAATTAGCTGGTTCCCGCTTTCCCACCTGGGTCCGAGGAGACACACGTGAAGGCAAGACCTGTTTCGATGGCCGCCGCGCTCGCGGTCGTGACGGCCGCGGCCCTCGTCGCCGGCTGCTCGTCCAGCGGCGGCGGAAGCGGCGACCCGGGTGCCGCGTCGGGCCCGGTCAAGCTCGACTTCTGGGGCTGGGCCCCGGGCTACGACGAGTCGATCGCCCTGTTCAACAAGACCCACCCGGACATCCAGGTCACCTTCGACAAGACCGCCTTCGGCTCCAAGGGCGGCTACACGAAGATGCTCACCGCCGCCAAGGCCGGCAACGCCCCCTGCCTGGCCCAGGTCGGCTACGAGACCCTGCCCAGCTTCGCCGCCGCGGGCGCCCTCACCGACGTCGGCAAGTACACCGCCGAGGCCAAGGGGCAGTTCGCGGACTGGACCTGGAACCAGGTCACCGTCGACGGCCACACCTACGGCATCCCGGTCGACACCGCGCCGATGGCCCTGATGTACCGCAAGGACCTGTTCGCCAAGTACGGCATCGACAAGCCCCCGGTGACCTGGGACGAGTACGCGGCCGACGCCGCCAAGGTGCACGCCGCCGACCCGACCGTCTACCTCGGCAACTTCGGCAACGACCCGTACACCTACGCCGGGCTCGCCTGGCAGGCCGGCGCCAAGTGGTTCGGCACCGGCAACGACCAGTGGCAGGTGAGCCTGAACAGCGACGCCAACAAGAAGGTCGCCTCCTACTGGCAGGACCTGCTGGACAAGAAGCTGCTGAAGACCGACCCGAGCAACGACGCCTCGCAGTTCAGCGACATGGCGAACGGCAAGATCCTCTCCGACGTCAACGCGGTCTGGGACGCCCCGATCATCGCCACCAGCGTCAAGGACGGCGCCGGCCAGTGGGCCGTCGCCCCGATGCCGGTCTGGGACGCGGCCAACCCCGCGTACGGCAACGACGGCGGCTCGGCCACGGCCGTCCTCAAGGGCTGTGCCCACGCCAAGGAGGCCGCCGAGTTCGCCACCTGGATGAGCACCGGCGCGGACAGCGTCGGCAACCTGATCAAGGTCACCGGCATCTACCCCGCTGCCACCTCGGGCCTGTCCAACCCGGCGCTCACCCAGCCGGACGCGTTCTACGGCGGCCAGACCATCTACGACGTCTTCAAGGCCGAGACCGCCCACATCACCACCACCTGGCAGTGGGGCCCCACCATGACCCAGACCTCCACCGACCTCGGCGACGGGCTCGGCAAGGCGGGCACCGGCGGCGCCACCCTGCCGAACGTACTCACCGACGTGCAGGGCAAGACCGTGGCCGGCATGAAGCAGCAGGGCCTCGCCGTCGCCGGCTGACGCCCCACCGACGGGTCCCGCGCCGTCCCCACGGGTGCGGGGCCACCCTCCGACCGGCCCCGCACCAGCCGCGAAGGACCGGTCAGGCCGGGGCAGCCCGGCCCGATCAAGGAGAGACGACACCCATGACCACCGCCCTCGCCGGGCGGACAGCACCGCAGGACCCGGCCGCCCGGCCGGCTCGGCGCCGCCGCGGCCCGGCCCGGACCGTCGCACTGTTCCTGGGTCCGTTCCTGCTGCTGTTCACGGCCCTGTACCTGGCGCCGATCGGCTACACCGTCTACCAGAGCCTGTTCCGGATGCACCGCTCCGGCCTCGGCCTCTCGGCACCCACCCAGGCCTTCGCCGGCCTCGGCAACTACGCCACCGCGCTGGGCGATCCGCAGTTCCGCGGCTCGCTGCTGCGGGTGCTGCTGATCGGCGTGGTCCAGGTGCCGCTGATGCTGCTGCTGGCGCTGGTCCTGGCACTGCTGCTGGACGCGAAGTCGACCATGTTCAAGCGGTTCTTCCGGCTGGCCTTCTTCCTGCCCTACGCCCTCCCCGGCGTGGTCGGCGCGATCATGTGGTCGTACCTGGTCGCCCCCGGCTTGAGCCCGGTCACCGCCGCCGCCCAGCACCTGGGCCTGCACCTGAACCTGACCTCCGACGGCATGCTCGGCCCGACCATCGGCAACATGCTGACCTGGGGCTGGACCGGCTACAACATGCTGATCATCTACTCCGCGCTGCAGGCCATCCCGGCGGAGCTCAGCGAGGCGGCCACGATGGACGGCTGCTCGGCCTTCGGGATCGCCTGGCGCATCAAGGTGCCGATGATCCGCCCGGCCCTGGTGCTGACCACGGTGTTCTCCATCATCGGCACCGCCCAGCTCTACAACGAGCCGGCGATCCTGCACAACGTCGCTCCCAACCTGAGCAGCACCTACACCCCCATCTTCGCCGCCTACAACGCCGTGGACGCCAACAACTTCAATATCGCCGCCACCGAGTCCGTCGTGCTCGCGCTGCTGGCGTTCGTGCTGTCCTTCGGCTTCCTCAAGCTCGTCCAGCGCCGCGGAGCCGCCCTGTGAACACCACCCGCGCGGCCCGGTACACGGCCTCCCGCTGGCTCACGCTCGGCGTGCTGCTGATCGCCTCGGTCTACTTCCTCGCCCCGGTGTGGTGGCTGATGGTCGCCTCGACCAAGACCAGCAGCGGCCTGTTCTCCGGAAACGGCTTCTGGTTCGGCGACTTCGCCCTCTTCGACAACCTGCGGGACGTGTTCACCCGCCAGGACGGCATCTACTGGCAGTGGCTGGGCAACAGCGCCCTCTACGCGGTGGGCGGCGCGGGCGTCAGCACCCTGATCGCGGCGATGGCGGGGTACGCGCTGGCCAAGTACCGCTTCCGGGGGAGGGAGTTGACGTTCAACGGGGTCCTCGCCGCGGTGCTCGTCCCGCAGCCGCTGCTGGCCGTGCCGCTCTACCTGATGTTCTCCCAGCTGCACCTGGTGAACTCCTACTGGGCGGTCCTGCTGCCCAGCACGGTCAGCCCGTTCGGGGTCTACCTGGCCCGGATCTACGCCGCCGCCTCCGTGCCCGACGAGCTCATCGAGGCCGGACGGATCGACGGCGCCGGGGAGTTCCGGATCTTCGCCACCATCGCGCTGCGGGTGATGTCCCCGGCGCTGGTCACGATCTTCCTGTTCCAGTTCGTCTCCATCTGGACCAACTACCTGCTGCCCGTGCTGATGCTGGCCAACGACCACCTCCAGCCGGTCACCGTCGGGGTCGTCGGCTGGCAGGCCCAGCGGGCGATCGGCCCCGGCGCGCCGCCGCTCAACATCGTGGTCACCGCCGCCATGGTCTCCGCGATACCCCTGGTCGTCCTGTTCCTGTCCCTGCAACGCTTCTGGCGCGCCGGCCTCACCGCCGGCAGCGTCAAATGAGGAGGCCCGGCGTGCCCGCCCGGTACCACCTGCGGTTCCAGCTCCACCCCACCCCGGACGCCGCCGAACGCGCCGCCGAACTCGCCTCGTTCTGCCGGGAGTCGGGCGTCGACGAGGTCGTCCTGCTGCTCGGAGCCGAGGAGTTGTACACCGGCCACCCCGCGGGTGAGGCCGAGGACCGCCTGTACGACACGGCGGCGACGGCCGTCACGATCCTGCGCGAGGCCGGGCTCGACGTCAGCCTCAACCCCTGGGTCACCGCCGGTCACGCCGACCGAGGCCGGGCCGACCGCCTCGGCTTCACCCCCATGGTCGGACCGGACGGCACGGTGGCCACGGCCCAGGCGTCGCTTGCCTGCCCGCGCTTCCGCGCCTGGATCACCGCCCACTACACGCGCTTCGCCGACCTCGGCTTCCGTGTGCTGTGGCTGGAGGACGACTTCCGCTACCACAACCACGCACCGCTGCCCTGGGGCGGAGGCTTCGAACCGCTGATGCTGGAGTGCCTCGCCGCGTTGGTGGGGGAGCCGGTGACCCGGGAACGGGTCGTCGCCGCCGTCACCGCCCCCGGCGCCCCGCACCCGTGGCGCGCGCTCCTCCAACAGGTTTGGCGCACGGTGCAGTTGGAGGTCGCAGGCGAGGTGGCGGCAGCGGTCGCGAAGGCGTCCGGCGGACGCTCGCAGCTCGGCCTGATGAGCTCCGAGCCCGGTGTCCACTCCGTCGAGGGCCGCGACTGGCTCGCCCTCTTCGACGCCCTCGCCGTCGACAGGCAGGCCGCGCACCGTCCGCACTTCGCCCGCTACGGCGACGCCCCCGGGCGCGAACTCAGCTTCTCCGTCTGGATGCTGGAGGTCCAGCGGGCGCTGCGGCCGGCTTACGTGCGCAGCGAACCCGAGATCGAGAACTGGCCGCACACCGCCTGGTCCAAGTCCGACACCCAGACCTGGTCCGAACTGGTCGCCGCCCAGCTCGCGGGTTCGGATGCCATGTTCCTCAACGTCCACCCCATGCAGTCCGGCCGTGCCCAGCGCTTTCCCCGAGTGGCCGAACTGCTGCGCCGCTCCCGGCCCGCGCTCGACCTGATCGCCGGGCCCGCGCGGCGCACCTTCGGCGTGGCGCTGCCGGTGCGCCAGGACGCCGCCGCGCACGTCCGCACCCGGCGGGGCGGCGACCTCGCCGAACTGGCCGTCGACCCCGGTCCGGCCGCGGACTTCCTGCTCCGCTACGGCGTGCCGGTCACCGCCGAGGACGCCCCGGTCAGGGTGTTGTTCGGGCAGCTCGCCTGGGCCTACGGCGACAACGAGCTCCGCCGGATGCTGGCCGGCGGCCTGCTGCTGGACGGCACCGCCGCCTACATCCTCCGGGCACGCGGGTTCGGGGACCTGCTGGGCGTCACCGTCGAGGACGTCGTCGAGCGCGAGAGCCCGTGTGAGCCGGGCCCGTACGCGCTGGAGCGCGTGCTCTCGGGGGACGGCGTCGGCGCGTACCTGAGCGTCAACGTCCAGTCGGCCCTGGCCCGGCTCAGGCCCGCGGCGGAAGCCGAGACCTGGACCGAGATCCTGACCCCGGACCACCGGGTCTGGGGTGCCGGCCGGTGCGTCTTCACCAACGAACTCGGCGGCCGCGTGGGAGTGTTGGCCGCCACCGGCGTCGAGCTGCTGCCCTGCGACGACGACGGCCAGCGCCTGCTGCACGCCATGGTCCGCTACCTGGAAGGCGACATGCCGACCCTGCCGCTGGTCACCGGCGGCCCCCACCTGATCCCGCACCTGACCCGCACCGAGGACGGCTGGCGGCTCGCCGTCGCCAACGGCAGCGACGACCCGGCCCGTCCGCAGGTGCACCTGCCCGGCGACGCCGGCCGCGCCGAGGCCACCCTGCTCCGCCCCTTGGCCGATCCCGAGGCCGTCGCCGCCACCAGTAGCGGCCGCACCGTCGAGGTCGACCGGAACCTGCCGCACCGCGGCTGGCTGCTCCTCGACTGGCGGTAGCGGCGGACAACCGGGGCCCTCGACGGCGAGGAGCCCCGTGAACGACGACCGGCCGGACGGCCTTCGGGCGGGTCAACCCGATCGGTGAACACGCCGATGACAACGACGTCTCAAGGCGTCAACGGCCTGAGGGTGTTGACGAGACGAGGCCCGTCCCGAGTGGGACGGGCCTCGCTGTCGTGCTTCTCGGGGCTGGCTGGGCTCAGGCTGACGTGACGGTGGCGAACTGCTCGCCGCCGCGGACCCAGCGGCCGTGGCGCATCACGGCGACCAGGTCGTAGCTGTCGGAGTCGAGGACGACCAGGTCGGCGAGCTTGCCGGTCTCCAGGGAGCCGACCGAGTCACTCAGGCCAAGGAGGCGGGCCGGGGTCGTGGAGATTGACTCGACAGCTTGATGGATCGTCAACTTGTGCACCTGGACGGATCTTTGGAATGTGCGGTCGAGGGTCAGCGTCGATCCGGCGATGGAGCTGCCGTCGGCCAGCATCGCGACGCCGTCGGTGACCTGGACCTGGAGGGGGCCGAGGGGGTAGAGGCCGTCGCCCATGCCGGCGGCGCCCATGGCGTCGGTGATCAGGGCGACGCGGTGGGCGCCGGCGGTGCGGTAGGCGAGGTCGAGGACGGAGGGGTGCAGGTGCACGCCGTCGTTGATCAGCTCGACGGTGACGCGCTCGTCCTCCAGCAGGGCCACCACCGGGCCTGGGGCGCGGTGACCGATGCCGGGCATGCCGTTGAACAGGTGGGTGGCCACCGTCGCGCCGGCGTCGATGGCCTTCAGGGTGGTGGCGTAGTCGGAGTCGGTGTGGCCGACGGCGGCGATGACGCCGAGGTCGGCGAGCATGCGCACCGAGTCGAGGCCGCCGGGGAGTTCGGGGGCGAGGGTGACCATCTTGGCGTGGCCGCGGGCGGCGTCGACGAGTTTGCGGACGAGGGCGGGGTCGGGGTCGCGCAGCAGGTCGGGGCGGTGGGCGCCGCAGCGGCCCGGGGAGATGAAGGGGCCCTCGAAGTGGATGCCGGCGAGGACGCCGTCCTCGACGAGTTCGGAGAGGACGTGGGCCTGGCGGGCGAGGTCGTCGATCTCGCCGGTGACGGTGGAGGCGACGGTGGTGGTGGTGCCGTGGTCGAGGTGGGTGCGGGCGGCGAGCAGGGCCTCCTCGGCGATGCCGGAGGCGTAGGAGGCGCCGCCGCCGCCGTGGACGTGCAGGTCGACGAAGCCGGGGACGACGGTGTGGCCGGTCAGGTCCAGGTCACCGGGCTCGGTCTCGCCGCTCGTGACGGCGGCGATGCGGGAGCCCTCGATCGCCAGGCGGCCGGCCTCGATGACGCTGCCGGGCAGAATCAGTCGGCCGGCCAGTGTGATGCGGTCCGTGACGATCACAGCCTCCTCGGGTGCGTGCAGATGCTCGATTTGGCGAAAGTATAATCAGTTATGAGCAGAGAGTCTCCATGTCTTGTCGGGCGTTGGGGGAGAAGCATCCGTTTGTTGGGCAGGCGACAAGGCCTGACCTACACTCCGTTCATGCTCAAAGCTGATCGCGCTGCCCGGATCCTGTCGTACATCGCCGAAGCGGGAAGCGCCGACGTGCACGCGCTCTCCGAGCTGCTCGGGGTGTCCGGCGCGACGGTCCGGCGCGACCTCCAGGAACTGCACGAGCAGGGCCTGCTGCATCGCACCCGTGGTGGGGCGGTGACGGGATCGGTGAACCTGGAGCTCCCGCTGCGGCACCGCAGTGAGAAGCAGCAGGAGGAGAAGCGCCGGATCGCCCGGGCGGCCGCCGAGCTGGTGCCGGAAGACGCCGTGGTGGGCCTGACCGGCGGCACGACCACCACCGAACTGGCCCGGGTCCTGGCCGAGCGGGGCAACGTCACCGTGGTCACCAACGCCGTCAACATCGCGGCCGAGCTGATCGTGCGCCCCGAGGTCCGCCTGGTGGTGATCGGCGGCATCGCCCGCTCGGCCAGCTACGAACTGGTCGGCCCGGCCGCCGACAGCATGCTCCAGCGCTACCACCTCGACCTCGCCTTCATCGGTGTGGACGGTCTGACCGCGGAGCAGGGCTGCACCACCCACGACGAGATGGAGGCCCAGACCGACCGCGCCTTCCTGCGCAGCAGCGCCCGTACGGTCGTGCTCGCCGACCGCACCAAGATCGGCCGGGTCACCTTCGCCTCGATCTGCCCGCTCACCGACGTCCACGACCTGGTGACCGACACCGAGCTTCCCGACGCCGACGAGAAGGCGATCGCCGACTGCGGCGTCCGGGTGCGACGGGCCTGAGCAACCGGGTCGGGTCCCGCGCCGCAGATTGCGCGCGGGAATGCGCGAAGGCCCGAGTCGCGGACCCGGGCCTTGCGACGGGGACGCCCACCGCTCCTTGCCTGTGAACGGACGGCCTGGTGGTCTAGTTCGTGGCGACCCGCACCCCCTGGTACACGACCCCGTCCGGCGCGATCGTCCCGGCCATCTGCGGGGTGTCGTAGATGAATCCGCTGCCCAGCCACTTCTTCCGCACCACGGCTCCCGTCTCCGGGTCGATCTCCGCGTAGTAGTACGGGTCGAGGGCGGTGGTCGTTTCGGTGCGGGGGACGATCGGCTCGCGCAGGACGGTGTGGATCAGCCCGTCGGCGGTGGACAGCAGGGGTACCGCCGACGAGCGCACCTCGGTGTCCCAGGTGAGGTCGCAGCCCGAGCCGTCCGGGTGGACGTCGACCAGTTCTGCGGGACGGAGGGGAGTCGGCAACAGCCGGGCGGGCCACCGCGTTCAGTGGGCGCGGCGACAGATCGCGGAGCACGCGTGCGCCAGGTCGACGTCGAGTCGACGGCACAGGTGGGCGTGGCGATCCATGCGGACCATCGTGGCCTGCTGACGATCCGTTCTGCAGGGCGTCTCACCATCCGGAAGGGGCGGGTGAGCGCCGGAGCGGAAGGGGTGGCCGGCGAAGGCGTTCAGCGAAATGAAATCCGTTTTCATCTAGCGTAGTGTGGGACGCGCCCCCGGGATCGCCACGCCGGTTCCGGGGGGCGAACGCCTGCCTGCCCGCACGATGAGCAACGGAGTCGTCCCCATGTCCGCCCACTGCCAACTCACCGGTCGCAAGCCGTCCTTCGGCAATGCGATCTCCTACTCGCACCGCCGCACCCGCCGCCGCTTCGACCCGAACATCCAGCGCAAGCGCTACTGGCTGCCCGGCGAAGGCCGGTACGTGCGCCTCGCGCTCAGCGCCAAGGGCCTGAAGACCGTCGATGCCATCGGCATCGAGGCCGCCGTCGCCCGCATCCGCGCCCGGGGGGAGAAGGTCTGATGGCGAAGCAGAGCAAGATCGCCAAGAACGAGCAGCGGCGTGCGACCGTCGCGCGGTACGCCGAGCGCCGCGCCGAGCTGAAGCGCGTCATCGCCCACCCGGCCAGCACGACGGAGGAGCGCGCCGCCGCGCAGTCCGAGCTCGCCCGCCAGCCCAGGGACGCGAGCGCCACCCGGGTGCGCAACCGCGACAGCGTGGACGGGCGCCCCCGCGGCTACCAGCGCGCCTTCGGCCTGTCCCGCATCAACCTGCGCACCATGGCTCACGCCGGACAGCTGCCCGGCGTGCGGAAGTCGAGCTGGTGAGCGCGGTGCCCGAACATGTCAGGCTTCCCGTCGTGGTGGTGGCCGGCCTGCACCGCGCCGAACGCCGCCGCGCCGTCCAGGAGTTGATGGACGGCTGCGTCAACGGCATCGTCCTCCACCACGACCTGCGCGACGCCCCGCGCCGTACGGTCCACCGCGAACTCCGCGACGCCACCGGCACCGTCGCCACGGCGGACGTCCCGCTGAGTAACGACTGCGCCTGCTGCGCGCTGCGCGAGGACCTGCTGCCCGAGCTGCGGCGCCTGGCCGAGGAAGGACAGTACGGGCTGGCCGTCGTCGAGCTGTGGGGCGGCAGCGACCCGCACCCGGTGGTCGAGGTGATCGCGGGCGGTGAGGTGGACGGACATCCGTTGGAGGAGTTCGTCGAACTCGCGGGTGTGGTGGTCGCCGTCGACCCGGACCGGCTGCTGGGCGAGCTCTCCGTCCCGGACGACCTGGCCGAGCACGGCGAGCACACCTCTCCCGACGACACCCGCACGCGCGCCGAGGCGCTCGCCCACCAGGTCGAGTACGCGACCACGGTCGCGGTGGCCCGTGGGGGCGAGGCGGGACTGGCGATGCTGCGCCAGCTGCACCCGACCGCCCGCCGGGTCCTGCTCGGTACCGGCGAGCTGCTGCGCGCCGCACTCGGGGGCTTCGACGTGGCCGCCGCCCGGGACCGGGTCAACCCCGCTCTCGCGCTGCTGCCGCAGGAACACGACGAGGCGGGAGTGGCCACCCTGGTGTGGGAGCGCCGTCGGCCGCTGCACCCGGTCCGGCTGCACGAGGCGCTGGAGCAGCTCGTCCCGGCGGCGCAGCGCAGCCGCGGCCGGTTCTGGCTGGCCAACCGGCCGGAGCTGATGCTGGCCTGGGACGCTGCCGGAGCGAGCCTCGCGGTGGAGGAGTGCGGGCCGTGGCTGGCCGCGCTGCCGGACGCCTCCTGGGAGCTGTACCCGCCTGCCCGGCGGGCCGCCGCGGCGATGGACTGGCACCCGCTGCACGGTGACCGCGTCCAGCAACTCGTCTTCATCGCCGAGGGGTTGGATGTCGGCGGCATCGTCGGGCTGTTGGACTCCTGCCTGCTCACCGACGCCGAACTGATGGACGGTGAACAGGGCTGGAAGGCCTTTCCGGACGCCTTCGAGGACTTCCTCGAACCCGTCTCCTGACTCCTCTTGCTCCTGCGCAACGGAAGGAAGACATTCAGATGGCCAAGCGCACTGCCGGCGGCCGTCCGGCCCGCCCGCGCCCGAACCCGCTGATCGAAGCCGGCATCACGTACGTCGACTACAAGGACACCGACCTGCTGCGGAGGTTCGTCTCCGACCGGGGCAAGATCCGAAGCCGCCGAGTCACGCGCCTCACCGTCCAGCAGCAGCGGGCGATGGCCCGGGCGATCAAGAACGCCCGTGAGATGGCTCTGCTGCCCTACGCCTCCACCACCCGATAGAGGAGAGACCTCCCATGGCCGTACCCAAGCGGAAGACGTCCCGCAGCAACACCCGGCACCGCCGCGCCCAGTGGAAGGCCGCGGCTCCGCAGCTCGTCCCGATCACGATCGAGGGGCGTGAGCACCTGGTGCCGCGCCGTCTGGTCAAGGCGTACGAGGGGGGTCTGCTGAAGCCGTGAGGGAGGAGAGGGCCGCGGTGCGGGGGCGCCGCGGCTCCTTGTGGGTGCTGGGGGTCGGGAGGTGGTGAGGGCGGTGTCGTCGTCCGGGTAGTCGGCGCGAGGTGCCGCGGTTCCCGGCCCGGTGTCGCTCCTCTGTTCGGAAAAGAATCACGCAGGCGTTCGGAACTTTGTGGGGTTCCGGTCCGACTCGTGTGCCGGGTGCCGTTGCCGACGGCGCCCGGTTCCAGGAGGAAGGACGGAGCATGCGGTCCAGCGAACGCTCGTCGCACCGGTTCGGACCCGCCGTCAAGGGGGTTGCCCGGTGAGCGCGCCGACGGCACAGGAGGTGCCGCGGTCGGCGGACCGCTGGAGCCTGGTCGCGGTCGCCGGGATGCTGTCGTTCGTGGCGATGCTCGACATGAACATCGTCAACATCGCACTCGCCGACATCGCCGACGGTTTCCACGTCTCCGCCAGGACCGCCCAGTGGGCCGTCCTGGGATACCAACTCCCGCTGGTGGCCCTGCTCCTGCCCGCCGGCCGCTGGCTGGACGCCGTCGGCACCCGGCCGGCCGTACTCACCGCCGTCGCCGGGTTCGCGCTGGGCAGCGCCGCCGCCGCCGCGGCGCCCTGGGCCGGCGCGCTGATCGCGGCGCGGGTGGCCCAGGGGGCCTTCGGCGCCGTGCTGTTCGTCCTGATGCCGGTGCTGGCGATGCGCTCGGTGCGGCCACAGCTACGGGCCCGGGCGATGAGCGTGCCCGCGACGCTGGGACCGCTCGGCGCCGTCACCGGCCCCGCCCTGGGCGGGCTGCTGCTCGACCACTTCGGCTGGCGGGCCATCTTCCTCGTCAAGCTCCCGGTCTGCCTGGCCGCCTGGCTGGTCGCCCGCCGCCAGGTCCCCGCCGGAGGCGTCCTGCGCGCACCCGGCCGGGCCGAGCTCGCCGACGCCGGCCTGATCGGGGGATCCGTCGCCGCGTTGCTGCTCGGGCTCACCCTGTCGGCCGACTCGGCCGCCTGGCTGCTGCTGGCGGCCCCCGCGATTGCGCCGGTCCTGTGGTGGCTGCGCCGGGGAGGCGGCCGCCCGGTCCGGGCCGTCCTGCGCGAGAGCCGGACGGCGGGGATCAACACGGCCGTCCTGGCCGTCGCGGCCGCCTTCGCGGTCGTCCACTACCTGCTCGCCCTGCACCTGCGGCGCGACGAGGCCGAGAGCGCCACCGCCACCGGCCTGACCATCCTGTGCTTCCCCCTCGCCATGGGGATCGGCGGGCCGCTCGGCGGCCGGCTGGCCGACCGCTTCGGCGCCCGGCCCACCGCCACCGCCGGGATCGCGCTCACCGCACTCGGCTTCCTCCTGCTCGTGCCGCTCGACGACACCTGGAGCCTGCCGGACATCGCCTGGCGCCTCGCCCTGGCCGGAGCCGGCATGGGCCTGTACGGCGGCCCCACCCAGACCCTCGTGATGAGCGCCGCCACCCCGGCGACGACGGCCACCGCCAGCTCCACCGTCCAGCTCGCCCGCAGCCTCGGCTTCACCCTCGGCCCGGCCCTGGCCACCGCCGCCTGGAGCCTCGGCGGATCCGGTACGGCCGGCCTGCACGCCGGCCTCGGCCTCGCCGCGGCCGGCGCCTGCCTCGCCGTCCCCCTGCTGGCGTCGCACGGCCGCTCCGGGCCCCGTACGGCCTGAACCCTCCGCTTCCACCCCGCTCACCGTCAGGAGCACACGCATGTGCGGAATCACCGGCTGGGTGTCCTTCCACCAGGACGTCCGCCAGAACGCCCCGGTCATCGAGGCGATGACCGCCACCATGGCCCTGCGCGGCCCCGACGCCGCCGGCGTCTGGCTCGGGCGCAACGCCGCGCTCGGCCACCGACGGCTCGCCGTGATCGACGTCGACGGCGGAGCCCAGCCCATGGCCGACCGCCCCGACCGGCCACAGGTGGTCCTCACCTACAGCGGCGAGGTCTACAACCACCACGAACTGCGGGAGCGCCTCAGAAACAGAGGCCACCGCTTCGGGACCCGCAGTGACACCGAGGTCGTGCTCCGCGCCTACCTGGAGTGGGGCGATGCCCTGGTCGACCACCTGGAGGGCATGTACGCCTTCGGCATCTGGGACGAGCGCGAACAGCGGCTCGTCCTGGTGCGCGACCGGCTCGGCGTCAAGCCGCTGTTCTGGGCCGCCGTCGACGGTGGCCTGGTCTTCGGCTCCGAGCCCAAGGCGTTGTTCGCCCACCCCGAGGTCGCCCCCACTGTGGACGCCGACGGCCTGCGCGAGGCGTACAGCCTGCTGTTCAACACCGGCCCCACCGTCTGGGCGGGCGTCCGCGAGGTCCACCCCGGAGGCCTGCTCGTCCTCGACCGGGACGGCGTCCGCGAGCGCCGCTACTGGGAGCTGACCGCACGCCCGCACGCAGATCGGCTGGAGACCACCAAGGAACGGGTCGGTGAGCTGGTCGACCGCGCCGCCAGGTCGCAGCTGGAAGCGGACGTCCCGCTGTGCAGCCTGCTCTCCGGCGGCCTCGACTCCACCGTCGTCACCGCCCTCGTCGCCGACGAACTCCGGCGCACCCAGGGGCACGAGGCGAAGCTGCGCTCCTACGCCGTCGACTACAGCGACCAGGCCGAGCGGTTCACCGGCGACGTGCTGCGCACCGGCCACGACACCCCGTTCGCCGCCGAGGCGGGCGCCTTCATCGGCACCGAGCACTCCACCGTCGTCCTCGACCCGCGCGCGCTGCTCGACCCGGAGAACCGGCGGGCCGTCGTGGTCGCCCGGGACTCGCCGATCGGTGTCGGCGACATGGACACCTCGCTCTACCTGCTGTTCGGCGAGATCCGCAAGCACTCCACGGTCGCGCTCTCCGGCGAGGCCGCGGACGAGGTGTTCGGCGGCTACCCCTGGTTCCACACCCCCGAAGCGCTCGCCGCGCGGACCTTCCCCTGGCTGCTCGTCACCGGCGACGCCGCCGCCATGCCGATCGCCCCCGACCTCGCCGCCCACCTGCGCATCCGCGAGTTCCGCGAGGACACCTACCGCAGCTCCCTCGCGGCCGTCCCGCACCTGGACGGCGAGAGCCCGGCCGAGCACCGCCGGCGCGAGCTGCAGCACCTCTCGCTCACCCGCTGGCTGCGCCAGCTGCTCCACCGCAAGGACCGGCTGAGCATGGCCCAGGGCCTGGAGGTCCGCGTCCCCTACTGCGACCACCGCCTCGTCGAGTACGCCTTCAACACCCCCTGGGCGATGAAGAGCCACGACGGCCGGGAGAAGAGCCTGCTGCGCGACACCGGTCGGGCAATCGCCCCCGACTCGGTGCTGTGGCGGCCGAAGAACCACTACCCGGCCACCCACCACGCCGACTACAACGCCGGCCTCCAGCGGCTCGCCCGGGAGGCGCTGGACGCGCCGCACGTGCGCGACATCGCCGACGAGACGGTCATCGAGGCCACCCTCGACACCCCCGCCGACCAGCTGGCATGGGGTCACCGCCTGCGCCTGGAACGGGTCGTCGACCTCGCGCTCTGGCTCGACCACCACCGCCCCGCCCTCGCCCTCTGAACCTCTCCACCGCACCACCCCTCCCGGAGGAACCCGGACATGACCACCCCCGACCGCACCGAGGGCCGCTGCCCCGTCGCCGGCGCCACCGCCGGCGAGCCGATACCGCTGTACGGAGCCGCGTACAAGACCGACCCGTACGACCTCTACCGGCGGATGCGCGACGCCGGGCCCGTCCACCGGGTGCGCTTCCCCTCCGGCATCGCCGCCTGGCTCGTCACCGGCTACGAGGCCGCCCACGCCGCGCTGGGCGACCCCCGACTGGGCAAGAACCACCGCCTGGGCAACGACTACTGGCGCTCCCTCGCCTCGATCATGCCCGAGCCCCAGCACTCCCAGCTCCAGGTCCACCTGCTGCACCAGGACCCGCCGGAGCACACCCGGATGCGCCGCCTCGTCCTGGACGCCTTCGCCCCGCGGCGGGTGGAGTCGCTGCGGCCCAGGTTCCAGGAGATCGCCGACGCCCTGGTCGACGCGCTGCCCGCCGAGAACGGCGCCGACCTGGTCGCGGGCTTCGCCGCGCACTACCCCTTCAAGGTCCTGGCCGAGGTCATCGGCCTGCCCCCGGAGCTCGCCGCCCGCTTCGACCGCGACTGGGGCAAGGTCGTCCAGCCGGTCGGCCCCCAGGACCCGGGCCGCCCCGCCTACGAGGCCAGGCTGCTCGGCCTGCAGACCTACATCGCCGACGTCGTCGCCCACAAGCGCGAGCACTGGGAGGACGACCTGCTCTCCCGCCTGGTCGTAGCCAAGGACCGCAAGGAGCTCACCCAGGAGGAACTCGACTCGATGATCTTCCAGCTCCTGGTCGCCGGCCAGGAGCCCGTCACCAACCAGATCACCACCATGCTGATCACTCTGCTCCGCCACCCCGAGCAACTGGAACGGCTACGGGACGACCCCGCCCTGATGCCCCGGGCGATCGAGGAACTCCTGCGCTACGACAGCGCCTTCGAGCTGACCACCTGGCGGTTCTTCGCCCGGGACAGCGACCTGCACGGCACCCGCATCCCGGCCGGCGACTCCGTCATCGTCTCGCTGTGCGCCGCCAACCGCGACGGCGACCAGTTCCCGGACGCCGACACCCTCGACCTGGAGCGCAGCCCCAACCCCCACCTGGCCTTCGGTCACGGCATCCATTTCTGCCCCGGCGCCGCCCTCGCCCGCGCCGAACTCCAGATCGCCGTCGCCACCCTGCTCACCCGCCTGCCCGGCCTGCGGCCCGCGGGCCCCCTGGACGACCTGACCTGGATTCCGGCCGTCCTCGCCCGGGGCGTCAACCAGCTGCCCGTCGCCTACGACAAGCGCATCTGACCGACCGGCCCCACCGCGCCCCGACCCGCCCGTCTCAGGCGGCCCGGCCCGCCCGCCCCCACCGGAGGGCGCGGGCGCGCCGGGACGCCATCCCGCCATGCCCTCACGGAGAAGCCGCATGACCACCACCGGTACCGCCACACCCAGGTCCAGAGACGTCCGGCAGATCAGCGCCGCCGTCCTGGAACTGCTCCTGCCCCACCGCCGGGCCACCGACACCGCCACCCCGGCCACCGTCGACGACTTCCCCGAACAGCTGCGCCAGATAGGCGAGTTCGCCGAGTACGGCGATCCGATCGTGTTCACCCTGCCCGGCTTCCCCTGCAAGTCCCCCAGCCCCGACAAGGTCCTCGGCCACCTGCCCGACGAGGGCGAGCGCCTCTCCCTCACCTTCCTCGACGACCTCTGCCGCGCGATCGGCGAGGTGTACGAGCCGGGCGCGCGGATGGAGATCTGCTCCGACGGCCACGTCTTCGGCGATCTGATCCGCGTCCCCGACCCGCAGATCGACGCCTACTCCGACGAACTCGCCGCCGTGATCCGGCGCGAGGGCCTGACCCACCTGTCCGTCTTCGACCTGCGTGACGTGCTCGGCGACCTCCCGTACGACGAGAAGCGCGCCCACGTCCACGCCGCCCACGCCCCGACCGTCGAGGAACTGCGCGCCGAGGTGAAGAGCGACGAGCACACGCTCGCCCTCTACTGCGGCATCACCCGCTTCCTCACCGAGGACACCGTCGACTTCACCGGCACCAGGTCGGCCCTCCAGCGCGAATGCCGGCAGCGCGCCTACGGCGTCATCCAGCGCAGCCGCGCCTGGGGCGACCTCATCGCCGAGCACCACCCCCGTACCGTCCGCCTGTCCATCCACCCCCAGCCGCGCGGCGCCGCCAAGTTCGGCATCCGCCTCCTGGACGCCCCCGACGCCTGGACCACCCCGTGGCACTCGGCCGTCCTGCACCGGCCCGACGGCAGCCGGCAGCTGATGCGCCGGGCCGACGCCGAGCGGCAGGGCACCCTGGTGCTGCGCGACGGCCGGCCGAGCCACTTCGAGGCCTTCTGACCACCTCCGGGAGTGCGGGTGGCCCCCGGTCCCGTGGGGGGACCGGGGGCCACCCGCACCGATCTCACACCGTGACGGGTGACTCCTCGGCGGTCGGGGTGGACAGGGTGTTCCGGTGGTCGAAGGCGATCAGCGGGTCGCCGGTCAGCGGGTGCTCGACCACGGTGGCCCGCACCCCGAACACCTTCGCCAGCAAGTCCGGGGTGAGCACCTCCCGGGGTGTCCCGGAGGCGACGACAGCGCCGTCGTGCAGGACGTGGAGCCGGTCGCAGAGCGAGGCCGCGGCGTTCAGGTCGTGCAGCGAGATCAGCGTGGTGCGGCGCTGTTCGCGCAGCAGGGCGAGCAGCTCCACCTGGTGCTGGACGTCGAGGTGGTTGGTCGGCTCGTCCAGCACCAGGACATCCGGCTGCTGGGCGAACGCCCGCGCGAGCAGGACCCGTTGGCGCTCGCCGCCGGACAGCTCCGCGAACCGGCGTTGCGCGTACGGCTGGAGACCGACACGCTCCAGGGCCTCGGCCACCGTCGCGTGGTCGCGTTCGTCGTCCCCGGCGAAGGCCCGCTTGAACGGGGTACGGCCCATCGCGACGACCTCGCGCACGGTGAACTCGAAGTCCGAGCCGCGCTCCTGGGGCAGCGCCGCGATGTGCCGGGCCGCCTCGGCCGGGGCCAGGGACCGGACGTCCCGGTCGGCCAGCAGCACCCGCCCGGCGTGCGGGCGCAGATGCCGGTAGACGGTGCGCAGCAGGGTGGACTTGCCGCTGCCGTTGGGCCCGACGAGACCGGCGATCTCGCCCTCGGCGGCGATCAGGCCGACGTCGGAGAGGACGTCGCGCCCGCCGAGGGTGACGGTGATGTCCTCGACGGTGATCCTCATCAGCGCTCCAGCTTCCGGTCGAGGAGGTACAGCAGGACGGGTGCGCCGATGACGGCGGTCACGACGCCGATCGGCAGTTCCTGGGTGTCCAGGGCGGTGCGGGCGACGGTGTCGACGGCCACCAGGAGGACGGCGCCGGTCAGGGCGGACAGCGGCAGCAGCCGGCGGTGGTCGCCGCCCACGACGAGCCGGCACACGTGCGGCACCAGCAGGCCGACGAAGCCGATCGCGCCGGAGACCGCCACCAGGACGCCGGTGAGCAGGCTGGTGACGGCGAACAGTTCACGGCGCAGCCGGGCGGTGTCGACGCCGAGGCCGGCGGCGGTCTCGTCGCCCATCAGCAGCGCGTTGAGGTGCCGGGCGCGGCCCTGGAGGGCCAGCCAGCCCAGGGCGACGGCGGCGGCCGGGACGGCGAGTTGGTCCCAGGTGGCGGCGCCGAGGCTGCCCATCAGCCAGAACAGCACGCCCCGGGTCTGCTGGTCGTCGCCGGCCTGGAGGACGAGGAAGCTGGTGAAGCCGGAGAGGAACTGCCCGATGGCCACCCCGGCGAGGACCAGGCGCATCGGGGCGAAGCCGCCGCCGCGCCGGGCGATCGCCCAGACGAGGGCGAAGGAGGCCAGGGCTCCGGCGAACGCGGCGGCCGAGACGCCGAAACCGAACGCGAAGCCGGTGCCGGCGCCGAGGACGATGACGGCGACCGCGCCGAGCGAGGCGCCGGAGGAGATGCCCAGCAGGTAGGGGTCGGCGAGCGGGTTGCGGACCAGGGCCTGGACGGCGGTGCCGACCAGGCCGAGTCCGGCTCCGACGATCGCGGCCAGCAGGGCGCGGGGCACCCGCAGCTGCCAGACGATCAGGTCCCGGGTGCCGGCTTCCGGGGCCGAACCGGTGAGCCGGTGGCCGACGACGGTCCACACCTCCCGGACGGGGATGTCCACCGCGCCGAGGGAGACGGCGAGGGTGAGGGCGAGGACCAGGGCGAGGGAGAGCGCGGACGCGACGAGGCCGGCCCGCGCGGCGCGCGCGGGCCGGCGGCCGGTCGCCGCGGTGGCGGCGGTCATCTACCGGGCGTCCTTGACCTGGTCGGGGAAGAGGGTGTGGGCGATCTGCTGGACGGTGTCGGCGTCGCGGGTGCCGGCGATGGTGGTCAGCTCGGAACCGATGCGCACGAAGTGGCCTTCCTGGACGGCCTTGAGGCCCTTGGTGGCGGGGAACTCGCGCAGGAACTTCTCGGCGTCGTCGAAGGCCTTCTTGTTCTCGGCGTCGCTGCCGCGGTTGCGCACCCCGAGCTGGATCCAGTCCGGGTTCCTGGCGACGACGTCCTCCCAGGAGACGGGCTTGAAGTCGCCGTCGACGTCGCCGAACACGTTGCGCGCGCCGGCCAGGGTGATCACCGCGTTGGCGACCTGCCGGTTGCCCACCGCCATCGGCTGCTTGGTGCCCGCGTCGAAGTCGAAGAAGAAGTAGCCGGGACGCTTGTCCGCCGCCACGCCCGCCAGCGCGGTCTTCACCGCGCCGACCTTCTTCTCCATGTCCGCGACCAGCGCGTCGGCCTTGGCGGAGGTGCCGGTGACCTGGCCGAGGCTCTTGATGTCGCCCTCGACGCCGGTCAGGTCCCGCACCGCGGCCGGGGCCATGGCCGCGCAGGCGGTGGAGTGCAGGAAGACCCGCTTGATCCCGGCGGCCTGGTACTCCTGGGCGGTCGGGGCGGTGCCCATGCCACCGCCCATGCCGCCCATGTCGGCGAAGGTCTCCACGTACAGGTCCGCACCGGAGCCGAGCAGCTTCTCCTTCGGGATCACCATGTCACCGAGGACCGGGACCTTCGCCCCGGCATCGGCGACGTCGGCGGGCAGCGCGCCCTTGCCGGGCGGGAAGCCGGTTCCGATCACTCTGTCGCCCGCACCGAGCTTCAGCAGCATCTCCAGGCTGGAGGCGTTGCTGGTGACGATCCTCTTCGGCGTGGAGTCGAACACCGTCTCCTTCCCGGTGCAGTCCGTGACCTTGACCGGGAAGGCCGCCGCGACCGAGGAGGCTCCGGCGCCCGGCGCGGCGGCCGTGGTGGCGCCCGCCTCGCCGGACTCGGCGCTCCCACCGCTGCCGCAGCCCGTCACGAGCAGGGCGACGGCGGCGGCCGTGCCGTACAGAACACGAGAACGCATGGAACTCTCCTGGGACGATCCGAGGGCGGGGGCCAGCGGTGTGCGGGCCCGGCACTGGTAGTCGGATCGAGGCCGGGGAAAGTTCCGAAGGGCGTCCGGAAAGTCCTCCGGCGCGGTCGGGCGCCGACGGCGTGAGACCGTCGGCGTGTCAGGTGACGTGGAGTGTGAGTGCCGCGGTGTGGAGTTGTCCGGCGGTCTGGAACTGCAGATAGGCCCGCCAGTTGCCGGGTTCGCCGAGCAGGGCGTAGAGGGTCAGCGTCGGCCCGCCGTGGTCCGCGTTGACGGGGGTGACGGGGTGGAGGTGGGCCAGCGCCTGGTCGCCCTCGTGGAAGATGCTGAGGTGGGCGTAGCTGTCGAGGTACGGCTGGAGGTCGGTGACCGGTTGACCGTCCTTGCTGATGGTGACGGTGAGCGGGGCGGGCGTTCCGGCCGTCAACTCTCCTCGGACTGCGACGGTGTAGCCGTCGACCGTAGTGCTGTCGGTCGCGGTGGGCAGTGGTACCGCGGTGGCCTGGCCGGGCACCGTCACGGTGCGGCTGAGGACGAATTCCCTGCCCTTGTGGGGGCCGGAGTTCGGTGTGAACGAGGCGTACAGACGCCAGTCGCCCGGTTCGAGGGCGGCGAGGTCGGCGGTCCAGGCGCCGTCGGGTGCCATCGTGGGGTGCAGGTGCTGATAGCCGGTGAGGTCCGAGCGGATCGCGTAGAAGTGCAGCCGCTTGGTCTGGACGTCGGTGAAGTCGGTGACCGGGCGTCCGTCCGGGCCGGTGACGGTGAACGGGTAGGTCACCGCTTGGCCGGCGGGGAGGCTGGTGGCCGCGGAGTCGAGGCGGTAGCCGTCGTGTTCGGTGGCGAGCCCGTCACCGGGCGACATTCCTGGCATCCCGGACATCCCCGGCATCCCTGGCATGGTGGGCATGCCCGACGGCGCCGTGCCCGACATGGCCATCGCGCCGTGGTCCATGCCGGGCATGCCGGGTTGTCCCGCCTGCGTGGACGGCCCGCGCGCGGCCAGCGTGAGCAGGGCGATCGCGCAGACCGCCAGGGCGAGGGAGCAGGCGTAGAGGATGCGATGGGCCGGCCAGCGGTTGGTCGATGAGGGGCTTCCCCGGTCCGGGGACGCCGACTTCTCGTGTTCGGTGCCGGTGCTCATCCTTGCCCGCTCTCCTCTCGTCCGGCCGGTTGGGCCGTGCTATTCAGGAGATCCGAGCGGCCGGTGGCGATAACGAAAAGCTGCGGGCGGGGAGGCGTTCCTTCCGACGGTGCGGGCGAGGACGGTGTGCACAGCTGCCCTGGGATGTCACAGCAGGGTGTGCCAGTAGTACCAGAAGCGGTTGAGGATGAGCAGGGCGATCACCAGGTACCAGACGGCCGGGACGACCCAGTGGTAGCGGGCGGCCAGTTCGGTCGCCGGGCGCCACCGCGCGGGCAGCGGGATCACCCCCTGCCTGACGTTGTGCAGGGTGGTGTACCAGAACAGTGGGATGGTGGCGATCCACACGACGATGCAGTACGGGCAGACCGCGCCGATCTCGTACAGCGTCTGGTCCATCAGCCAGGTGACGAAACCGACCCCGAACAGGGTCCCGGCCTGGAGGCCCAGCCAGAACCAGCGCGGCAGCCGCGCTCCGGCCAGCACGCAGACCCCGATGGTGACGACGACGGCGAAGGCGCCGACGCCGATGAGGGAGTTGGGGAAGCCGAAGGCCGACGCCTGGGGGGTGCGCATCACCGAGCCGCAGCTGATGATCGGGTTGATGTTGCAGCTGGGGACGTAGGCGGGGTTCTCCAGGAGCCGGATCTTCTCCAGCGTGAGGGTGACGGAGGCGGCCAGGCCGAGGGCGCCGGCGATGAGCAGCAGCAGGCCGAACGCCCGGCTGCTACGGACGGCTTCGGTGAGCCGGCCGGTCGTCGGTCCGGTGCCGGGTCGGGCGGAGGCGGTCATGGTGTGTGGTCCCCCGGCTCTACTTGGCGGCGATGGTCTGCTGGATCAGTTGGGTGTACTGGTCCGGGGTGATCGGGTTGCCCTGGCTGTCGAACACCTCGAGCTGCTTGCCGTTGAGCTTCAGCGTGGGCGTCCCGGACACGCCGCTGCTGTTGAAGGCGTCGTTGACCTTCCCGGCCCAGGGCTTGTAGGTGCCGTCCTGGACCGCCTTGGTGAAGTCGGGGGTGACCAGGCCGGGGACCTTGGCGGCGAGGTCGAGCAGGTGGCCGGTGTTGGCGAAGGCGTCGTCCTGTTCGTTCGGCTGGTTGGCGTAGAGCACGTCGTGGAACTGCTTGAACTTCGCCGTGCTCTCGTTCAGTGCCGCGCCCGCGGCGGCGAGGGCGTTCTTCGACCCGCTGCCGCCGAGGTTGGCGTCCAGGAAGGTCGCCAGGTGGTAGTGGATGGCGTACGTGCCGTTGTCGGCGAGCTGCTGGATGGTCGGGCCGTCGGCCTGCTCCAGCTTGTCGCAGACCGGGCAGCGGAAGTCCTCGTACACGTCCAGGACGTTCTTGTTGTCCGGGTTGCCGTAGACGATCACGGTGCCGTTGGGGCCACTGGCGTTCGCGGGCACCACCAGCGGGCCGCTGCTGCCGCCGTTCCCGGCCAGCGCGATGCTGATGCCGACGGCCGCGCCGACGACGGCGACGGCTATGCCGCCGATGACGATCTTCTTGCGGCGGGATGCGGCCCGCTGCTGACGTTGACGCTCGGTGCGCATCCGCTCGCGTGCGGACTTCTTGGCGTCCTGGCTGTTCCGGTCGCTCATGGTGGCCTCGTCTCCCGTCTCGCGGACGCCGGGCACGGCCGCGAGGGCCGGAAACCCGGGTCCGGGACGTCTCCGTGCAGGTTCGGGGAAGGGGAAGTACGGGCGGGCGCGCGCCGACGCGGTTCCGCCCGGGTGGGCTGCAGGGACGGGCGCGGTGGGCTGCCGGGGCGATCACCCCGCGGACGGCACACTCGGTGGACGAGCGTCGGGCCGCCCGGTCAGCCGCTCAGCGCCGGGAGGAGTGACGGCGGGCCGCGCCGCTGGACGCCGCGCCGCAGGACCTCCTGGGGCGCCGGACGATCGTCGTCGGGGAGCGCCCGGGTGCGCACGGCCTGCTCGGGCTCGGCCGGAACCAGCCAGGCCAGCAGGAGTCGCACCGGCCGCATCGTGAGCGCGGCAGCCACGCCCAGCAGCCGGAAGACGGCCTTCTCGCCCTGGCGCAGCCACACGGCCGCGACGAGCGCGGCGGCCAGGTGGGCGAGGAACACGGCGGCCAGCTGGCCGCCGGTGAGCTGCCCGGGCAGTTCGGGTACGGGGCCCGTGCCGTGGACGGGGCCACCGCCGCACAGCAGGTCGGGCAGCAGGCCACCGCTGGGGCGGCGGCCGGTTCCGCAGGTGTCCTGGCCGACGTTGTAGACGGCGTTCAGCGCCAGTTCGAGCGGGAAGAGGACCGCGGCGATCTGGAGGAAGGCCCGCTCGGCGGAGGACAGCAGCAGCGCGGCGCCGAAGACCACCACGGCGGCCATGGCCATGACGGTGGCGGGCAGTGGCGTGCCGGTCAGCAGGACGTGGCCGCCGGCCGACAGCGACAGCAGCAGCGCGGTGAACACTCCCGCGCGTGCTGTGCGGACCGCCGTCCCGGGCTCCATGCGGCCGAGTATGGCACGGCCTGTTCGATTTCTGACCCCGTCGGTGCGCGGTTGCCGGGCGGAGGCGGGGGGGGGGGGGGGGGCCCCCCCCCCCCCGGCCCAGTAGCCGGGGGGGTCGCCGCGGGGGGGCGGCCCCGGCGGCCGGGAAGACCGGGGGGGGGGGCCCCCCGCCGGCG